>JAJBTR010000164.1:9229-16506 GCA_020860745.1 Lachnospiraceae bacterium
GAGCTGATCTGGAGCAGCTCCAACTACGATTATATGATTGTGGACGGCGAGCGCTATGAGAATGAAAATGAGGACGGATATTCGACGTTTACCGTGCCGGTTACCGTGTTTGATGAGGAGATGACGGTTCTCGCGGACACAACGGCCATGGGCGCGCCCCATGAGATCGAGTATCAGCTGACCTTTTATGCGGATTCCATCACGGATAAGAGCGAGCTGCCCCAGGAGGCGGCAAAGCGGGTTCTGGTGATGGCGGCGGTTATCATTGTGGTCGGAGGGATTCTGAATTATTTTGTGAATAAGAGGAGGAACCGGGATTTTTATGGGAAAAATAACAGCGGGAAGCCGCGAAAGTAAGCTGGCCGTCACCCAGACGGAGATGGTGACGGATTACATCCGGCGGAATTATCCGCAGTATGAAGTGGATATTTTCACCATGAAAACGACGGGGGATAAGATTTTAGACAGAAAACTGGATGACATCGGCGGTAAGGGCCTGTTTGTTAAGGAACTGGATGTTGCGCTGCGGGAGAAAAGAACGGATTTTTCGGTACATAGTCTGAAAGATCTGCCGATGGAGGTGCCGGAGGATCTGCCGGTGGTTGGATATTCTGTGAGAGAGGATCCCCGGGATGCGTTGATTCTTCCGTCGGGAGTTTCCGGGGAGGAGATCACAGGACCGATCGGCTGCTCCGGCAGCCGCCGGGCGCTGCAGTTAAAAAAGCTCTATCCGCAGGCAGAAATTAAAAATATCCGGGGCAATGTGCAGACCCGCTTAAGGAAGCTTGACGAGGGAGAATACGGTGCGATTATTCTGGCGGCGGCCGGTCTGAAACGGCTGGGGCTGGAGAATCGGATCAGCAGAGTGTTCTCCCCGGATGAGATGATTCCGGCGGCCGGTCAGGGGATTTTGTGCATTCAGGGGCGCCGGGGAGAAAATTATGATTATCTGGAAGGATTTCTGAATCAGGATGCGGCGGACTGTGCAGCAGCGGAGCGGGCGTTCACCGCATATTTAAACGGCGGGTGCAGTTCACCGGTGGCGGCTTATGCTGAGATAGTCGGAGAAAACCTGTTTGTGAGAGGGCTTTATTATGAGGAGGAGACGCAGCGGTCGATGGTCGGATCTATCACAGGGCCGAGAAAGAAAGCTGCGGCCGTGGGACGCCAGCTGGCGGCACAGCTGAAATGTGCAGGGGCGCGTAAGGAATATAACTACCGGGAGGGGCGCGTTTGGCTTGTGGGCGCCGGCCCGGGAGATTCCGGCCTCTTTACGCAGAAGGGCGAATTTGTGTTGGCGGAGGCGGAGGTCGTGGTATATGACAGTCTGGTGGGGCAGGAGGTCTTAAGCCGGATACCCGCCGATGCGGAAAAAATCGACGCAGGAAAGCGAGCGGGAAATCACCATAAATCCCAGTGGCAGACCAATGAGATTCTTGCGGGGGAAGCACTGAAGGGAAAACGGGTCGTCCGCCTGAAAGGCGGAGATCCGTTCCTGTTCGGGCGCGGCGGAGAAGAGCTGGAACTGCTGACAAAATACGGGATACCCTATGAGGTCGTGCCGGGTGTCACTTCCGCGATTTCGGTGCCGGCCTATAATGGGATTCCGGTGACACACCGGGATTTTGCGTCGTCCGTTCATATTATCACAGGGCACAGACGCGCCGGAGTCGGGTACGATATCAATTTCCGCGCTCTGGTGGAAGCCGGGGGGGCTTATGTGTTCCTCATGGGGCTTGCCGCCCTGGGCGATCTGATGCGCGGGCTTTTGGACGGCGGTATTTCGCCGGATATGCCGGCGGCAGTGCTGCAGCAGGGCGCAACTTCTCATCAGAGAAAGGTTCTCGCAACGGTGGAAACCATCGGGGAAGCGGTTGCACAGGCGCATCTGGAAGCGCCCGCTGTGATTGTGGTAGGTGAGGTGTGCGCGCTGGCACAGGATTTTTCCTGGTACGAGCATCTGCCTTTGTTTGGGGAGAAAATTGTGGTGACCCGGCCGAGAAGACGGAGCGCCGCGTTGGTAAATGAATTAAAAAAACTGGGAGCGGAAGTAATCTGCGCGCCGGTCATTCGGACGGTGCCGGTGACGGAGAAAGGAAAGCTCGAGGAAATTGAAAAGGCGTTCCGGGGAATCGGAGAATACACCATGCTGGTGTTTACCTCCCCGTACGGCGTGGAACGGTTTATGGAATTGTGCAGGGAGCATCATGTTGATCTCAGGGCGCTGGCGGGTAAGCGCCTGGCTGCTATCGGAAAGGCGACGGCCGAGGCTCTTGAACGGCGGGGAATGTTCGTGGACATTATCCCGGAACAGTATGAGTCTGCGGAGCTGGGGAAAACGATTCGGCAAGTGTGCCGTCCGGGGGAAACGATTCTGATTCCGAGATCATCCATCGGGTCGGCGGCTCTGGTGGATGAGATTATGAAAAAGGATGTTGTGCAGGCAGCAGGGATTGTTCCGTTACGGCTTGAAATGGATGATGGAGCGAATGATGGATCGGAGTGTGAAGACGGCATCCGGGTGCACGATCTGCCGATTTATGATACGATTTGTGATGCCGGAACAGCAGGGTTTCTGCAAAAAGAAATGGAAGCCGGGGATGTGACGCTGGTGACATTTACCAGCGCCTCCACGGTGCGGGGATTTGCCGCCATGCTGCCGGATTACGATTACAGAAAAATAACGGCTGTCTGTATCGGAAAGCAGACGGAGGCGGCTGCCTCTTCCTATGGGATGAAAACAGTGGCGGCGAAGAACGCGACGGTGGAGGATATGACAGACTGCATCTTGTCGTATCATGAGAAGAAATTTTCGGACTGATGAAAGCGGCATGTCTGCGTGCAGAGCACGGAGCAACCGACTTTCATGTATCATGATGATTGCGTCTGCAGTTAAAGTTGTTTACTATGACACGGGAAAAGAGGAACATTCATGCAGTTGGGAATGATCGGGATAAATTATAAACAGGCGCCCCTGGATGTGCGGGACCGGACGTCGTTTACAGAGAATACGAAAATAGAGTTTTTACATCAGATGGAGGCGAATACGCATCCTGCGGTGACGCAGTGCATGATACTGTCCACCTGCAACCGCAGTGAGATTTACTTTTTCTATGAGGAAGAGGAACAGTTTTCTCAGATGAGCAGTTTTTATACGGACTGGTTTACGAGCGAAGTCTGCGGGTCTTATCTGGTGTCCTGCAAGGGGGAGGAAGCGGTGGCGTACCTCTATCGCACGGCTGCGGGTCTGGAATCGATGGTGTTGGGGGAGGATCAGATTCTGGGGCAGGTCGGCGAAGCCCTGGATTTTGCCAGGACGCTCGGCTATGCAAAAAAAGAGATGAATAAGGTGGTCCGGGATGCCGTCACCTGCGCCAAAAAGCTGAAGACAGAACTGAAAATCAGTGAGGTGCCGCTTTCTGTCAGTTATATCGGAATTCTGCAGGTGGAAAAGACGCTGGGAATTCAGGGAAAAACAGCTGCGGTCATCGGCCTGGGAAAGGTTTCCAGACTGGCCATAAAATATCTGGACTATTACGGGGCGGAAAAGATCATAGTCTGTACCCGGGCTATCCAGAGGGTAAAAGAACTAAAGGAAGAGTATCCGCAGGTGGAAGCGGCGGAGTATGGTGCGCGGTATGAGGCGATCGAGGCGAGTGATATCGTGATCAGTGCGACTGCGGCGCCCCATGTGATTCTGACGCGGGAGGATTACACGGCAAACTGTGACACCGCGCGGCCGAGAGTGTTTCTGGATCTGGCGACGCCGCGGGATGTGGAACAGGAGATGGAACAGGAGCCGGGCGTTACGCTGATCAATATGGACACGCTCCATCAGATTTCGCAGGAGAATCAGAAAGAGCGGGAGCGGCTGGTTGCACTGGGGCAGGAGGAGATGCAGCAGGAAGTGGCGCAGACCATGGAATGGCTGTTTGCCAGTCAGATGGACGGTACGATTGAATCGCTGCAGAAGCGGTGTGCCGGGATTGTGGAGGACAGTTTTACGTATCTGGACCGCAAGCTGGATCTGACGCCGCGGGAGCAGAAACTGGTGAAAAAGATTCTGAATGCTTCCCTGCAGCGGCTGCTGCGGGAACCGATTCATGAGATGAAGACGCTGGAATCGCCGCGGGAGCAGGAGGACTGCAGGCATTTTGTGGAGCAGTTGTTTCAATTGTAGATGCAGGATAATCTGGATTAAGATGGGATGAGTGAAACGAATTGACTGAAAACTTCCGAATAACAGGAATTTTCGAATAAAAATCCCGGCTCAGAAGATGGAAATAGATGAGGAAGGCAAAGCAGGAATTCTCTGGCTGTCTTATGCAAAAGAATTAAGAGGGATGACGATGGCAAAATCAATTATGGTGCAGGGTACGATGTCCAGCGCAGGGAAAAGTTTTATCGTGGCGGGTTTGTGCCGGATTTTTAAGCAGGACGGCTACCGGGTTGCGCCGTTTAAATCTCAGAATATGGCGCTCAACTCTTTTATCACGGAAGAGGGGCTGGAGATGGGGCGTGCCCAGGTCATGCAGGCGGAAGCCGCGGGCCGGACGCCGTCCGTATATATGAACCCGATTCTGTTAAAGCCGACCAATGACACCGGGTCGCAGGTGATCGTAAACGGAAAAGTAAGAGGCAATATGGCTGCCAGAGACTATTTCCGATACAAGACCTCGCTGATCCCGGATGTGATGCACGCCTATGAAAAACTGTCGGAGGATACCGATATCATCGTCATAGAGGGAGCCGGGAGTCCGGCGGAGATCAACTTAAAAGAGCAGGATATCGTCAACATGGGAATGGCGAAGATGGCGGATGCGCCGGTTCTGCTGGTGGGCGACATTGACCGGGGCGGCGTGTTTGCACAGCTGTACGGCACTTATGCTCTCTTAGAGCCGGAGGAACAGAAGCGCGTTTGCGGCTTTGTCATCAATAAATTCCGTGGCGATAAGACGATTCTGGATCCGGGCATTGACATGCTGCAGGAGAGAATCCCGGTGCCGGTGCTCGGCGTGGTTCCCTATATGGATGTGAAGGTGGAGGACGAGGACAGCCTGACGGAGCGTTTTTCCCGGAAAGAAAAGGCGGGCGTAGACCTGGCGGTCATTCGCTTCCCGCGCATTTCCAATTTTACAGATTTTTCGGTGTTTGAGCAGATGGACAACGTATCGCTGCGGTACGTCACCAGCGTGCGGGAACTGGGGAGCCCCGATATGATTTTTCTCCCGGGCAGCAAGAATACAATGGGTGATTTAAAATGGATGCGTCAGAACGGTCTGGAGGCTGCCATCAAAAAACGGGCGGGAGACATACCGGTTTTCGGCATCTGCGGCGGGTATCAGATGCTGGGGAAAACGCTGTCAGACCCATTTGGCGTCGAGGAAGGCGGGATCCTGCGCGGGATGGAGCTGCTTCCCATGGATACCGTGATGCGGGAGGAAAAGCATACAACACAGGTGGAAGGCAGAATCGGCCAGCTGGATGGCATTTTTTCTGTGCTTGACGGGCAGAAAATCAGAGGATACGAGATTCATATGGGCGAGAGTACGGCGGACGCACATGCCGGCTTCCTGTGCCGGATCCGGAAAATCGGAGCCGGTGAGGAAACCGCAGGAGCGGAGACGACGGACGGCCTGTTTGCGAATCAGGTATACGGAACGTATGTACATGGAATTTTCGATCAGGGGAAAATAGCCTGGATGATTGTGCAGGCGCTGGCGAAAAAGAAAAATCTCGAGATCAGCTCCGGCGAATGGATGGATTACGCGGCTTTTAAGGAGACGCAGTATGACAAGATGGCGGATATCCTGCGGCAGCATATGGATATGGAGGCTATCTATGGTTTGTTGAGATAAGGATGACTGTATCAGTTTTGAACTTTATAAATCATGTTATCAGGCAGTCTGATCACCGACAGGCAGGTATATAGGTGATGGAGCAGATGAACAGTAAGGAATTGTCACAAAACGGGAGACGGTATGGGAAAAGTAGTTCACGGCGGTGATATATACAGAAATCAGGTCATATATGATTTTTCAGTGAATGTCAACCCTCTGGGCGTGCCGGAGCGGGTGCGGCAGAGCATGGAGGCAGCGCTGGGGGATTGCGAATGTTATCCGGATCCTCTGGCGGAGAAGCTGCGGACTGCCCTGGCTCAAAAGGACGGCGTCAAAGAGGAACAGATTGTGTTTGGGAATGGCGCGTCTGAATTGTTTTTTGGAATCGTCCATGCTTTGAAACCGAAAAAGGTACTCATTCCCATCCCTTCTTTTTTTGAGTATGAGAAGTCAGCGCTGGCGGTCGGCGCGGAGGTGATATATCATCGTTTATCCGGGAAGAGGGAATTTGTGTTGGACAAAGAGATTTTTCCCGGCCTTTCGGAAGATATAGATCTGCTTTATCTGGCAAATCCGAACAATCCCAATGGCCGGCTGATGGATAGAGAGATTCTGTTGTCTATTCTGCGGATTTGCAGAGAACGCGGCATCCGCGTGGTGCTGGATGAGTGCTTTCTGGAGCTGACAACCGCGGGAACGACCGGGAGCATGCTCCCGGAGCTGGAAAACTATCCGAATCTGATTCTCGTGAGGGCGTTTACGAAGACATATGCATTGCCCGGCGTCCGCCTGGGGTATCTCTGCTGTGCCGATCCGGAGGTGGTCTGTGCGTTGGAATCCCATCTGCCGGACTGGAATCTGTCCGTTTTCGCACAGGCGGCCGGAGTCGCAGCGTGTAAGGAAGCTGCTTATGTGGAACAGGCTGTCCGGCTGATTGAGCGAGAGAGAGAATTCTGTAAGAAGTCTCTGGAGCAAATGGGGTTTTGCGTGTGTTCCTCAGATGTGAATTTTTTGTTGTTCCGGGCGGATATTCCGTTGGATGAGGTCTTATTAAAGCGTGGAATTCTGATACGGAATTGCAGCAACTATCCGGGACTGGGTCAGGGATATTTCCGGATTGCGGTGAAGCGGCCGGAAGAAAACCGGATGCTGATGAAAGTGATTGCTCAGGTAGTGAATTTTCCTGGTCTGTAACGGGAACAATCCGGTTTGATACTATTGTGGGAAAAAGATTCAAAGCATGGGGCGCATTTGAGTAATGCAGGATAAATGATATAATA
Source organism: Lachnospiraceae bacterium (assembly GCA_020860745.1). GTDB lineage: Bacteria > Bacillota > Clostridia > Lachnospirales > Lachnospiraceae > Eubacterium_I. Next base: position 16,350 of record JAJBTR010000164.1, read on the forward strand.
TAACAGGGAGATGACACAGGGCATGGAACAAATTGAATATATACTGCCGAAAGATATTGAAAAAAGAAGCTTTGAAATCATCGGCCGGGAACTGGAGCAGATGGGCATCTGTCTGCCTGCGGAGCAGGAGCCGATTACGAAACGTGCGATTCATACT
>JAJBTR010000164.1:16516-16788 GCA_020860745.1 Lachnospiraceae bacterium
CGTCTACTCAGACGGGGCGGTGGAAACTGCAAAAAATCTGATTCGCAGCGGAGCGGATATTGTGACCGACACCAATATGGCTTTTTCGGGTATCAATAAAAAGAAACTGGCTTCGTTCGGCGGAAATGCGCACTGTTTTATGGCGGAAGAAGAGGTCGCAAAGGAGGCTTCAGAACGGGGCATCACCCGGGCTGCTGTCAGCATGGAGCGGGCGGCAAAGATAAGGAAACCGGTGATTTTTGCAATCGGAAATGCGCCGACGGCGCTGATTC
>JAJBTR010000277.1 GCA_020860745.1 Lachnospiraceae bacterium
CGGACCGCATCCGGGATCTGATCTGTAAATTAAGTTTATCAGATTAATGTTGAGAAAGTAACGGCTGCCAGGCGCTAATCATCGTCTGACAGCTGAGATTATTCCTCCAGCACAATCCGGCAGCTCTTTTTAAAGCACGCAATTCCATATTTCAGGATATGTTCCATTCCGTTGTTTGTGAGTTCTTCTACATAACGCATATTTTCAATTTGCTGCATCGCTTTTTTGCAGCCTGCTTCCAGATTACCATCGTCTGTGTACTTTATTTCAAGAACCATTCCCAGCGCCTCATCCTCAATTTCGATCAGAATATCGCTGAAGCCGTTTCCTGATTCGCGGTTTGAGGCAACAATCCAGGATGTTTTTACGCTAAGGAGTCCGAGCAGGATGCCGTGGAAGAAGCGAGTGGCCCGTGCCCCGTCCTTTGCCACGTTTTCCCGGAAGAAATCCATAATCTGCATAGTGAAAATCGTACGTATTTCCCTGTTAGGTGACTTACAAACGATTTTTTGCGCAAAATGGCAAAATTTCTATTCCGGTTTATCCGGGTTAGGGATGGCAAGACTGAAACGGCTCCCATCGCGCCGTCCTCTTTGTGTAAGGTAACCTGTCATAAACAGAACGCTCCAGATATTGCACGAGAAAACGATATTGATGCCACATAGAACCCGGCTGTATGTGCAAACATATCGATATATCACCTAACGGATTTTATGAAACGAATTCGGTTCCCTGCAAGAGCCTGGCTGCCTCAATAAGATACCCATAGGAAACCGGATCCACGATACGCATATAAGCGAATCTCTTTGGTTTTTCTATTTCAAGCTTCTGCCCGGCATATTCTCCGGGATCATTAATTTTAGTTATTGACTCTTGCCCGGTCAGCATCGCCACCGCAAGATACATCACTCTACCAGCATATGCCCCGGCAACGTCTCCGCCAAACCGGCTTCCAATAATATGATTCCTAATTCTGGAAATACCATCCTTAAAATATGTATAATCATCCCCATTGGGTATTCCTCTGCTGGCAATGCAGATGCACCCATCAATTGTATCTTTCAACACTTCTTCCGCTGGAACGGAAAGCCCTCTGTATGCCATTTCCGAATAGACAATCCGATGGTAAGATTCACAAACTTCACTAAAATCTGTCATTGCATCAAACAAAGAAGCGCAATCATAAAGCTGCTTGATTACCTCCAATTCCTTATCCACTCCAAACGGAATTCCCGTTGTATGTGGTGCAAACGCCGTCATCTTATCTCCAAGGATACCATTGACACTTGGAATGCTAACGGAAAGGTCTTCTCCTTCTGTCAAAAGTAACTCATTTTTTATCGGCTTCAAAATGCACGTTTTGTACTGTATCTTTTCAAAAAGTACATCCAGCAAAATGGTGACATCCCGCTCACTCCTTGGTGAGCGATACTTAAATTTGAAATGTCTCTTCTCAATATCATTCTTTCCAACTCGGACATGTTCCTCCACATCCAGAAATGGGAAATATTTCTCCTGCCTTGCGGATATACTCATCGATATCCGTTCCCGGCTCCACGATAATGTCGATATCGTTACTCAATCGCCTTGGACGGTCAAGCAGCAACATTAGGGCAGTTCCGCCCTTAAAGCAAAACGGAAGTCCGACACGCTTAATCGCTTCTAAAAGACCAAATGCATAAACCACTCTTTCAAGTAGCGAGGGGTCATTTCCTGTTTTCTTATACAGGTCGTTGATATACTCTGATGTGTACATAGTTCTTGATAGCATCTTATGTTCTTCCTTCCGCATATTTCTTTACTAACTCTTTTTTCCCTCTTCGCCCTGCATACCGATTCAATCTTCTTCGTTCCACTTGATAGCTTTCTATCAAGTTCGCATATATAAGGGGAACCTCCGATGGGCTGAATGTTGCCGCAATACTTTTTTCTGCCACAATATCAACCAGCAGCTTCTCTGCGGTCATTTCATGCGGCTTCTCCTCTGACATTGGAGCCTGACTGATCAACTCCAAAACAACAATACAGTCTCTCGTCCAATATCTCTCAAATTCATTTTTCCCGGGTTTGTAAAGCACACTTCCGGTATATTCCTGTTGTAATTCATCAAAGATGTAGGAACTCACATCCTTTTCCACCTGCACATATATCGTATTCTGCGCAATCTGGTGATTTAAAAACTCATTTAGTAGAACACTTTCAAAAATGACAAAGGTAAGCTCCGGATATTTATCTTCCAGCTTTTCTCTGACTTCCATACCTCTGTCAGAATAAACCGGTCTGTACACAGGAAGTTCCTCCTGGTGAACCGTTACATATGCATCGTAATCCACGCGAAAGAGCTGCTGTTCTTTTTGCAGATTGTACAGTGTCCATCGAAACGCACTCTCACTCAAATCTTCTTTTTCGGCACCAAAAATTTGAAACAGTTCTTCACGAGAGTATATTTTTTTATCTGAAAGATTTCCTAACGCCTGATTAGTCCACATGAGCCTCTCCTCCCTCCAAGCGTTCTGTCAATTTTTTTTATTTTTTGACGCTGCGCTTATATTAGCACACTTCATAAGGAAAAGCAAGTGTTGCGTCATTTTTTTATTTTTCTGACGCAACGCTATTCAAAAAGCACATGAGCAATAATTAACCTCAAGTACTTTACAATATTATAGTTGCTCTCACATAGCCACTTCCGTCTCCAACCCCGATTTAAATTCCACCGTGAAATGGTTATCGTAAACCGTAATCTTTTCAATCAGCTTTCGGACAAGGCTCTCGTCATATTCCGTAACCGAATTCGAATTTGACCTGATTTTGGGTTGACAAATATACCATCTTTGTTAGAATA
>JAJBTR010000378.1:0-2434 GCA_020860745.1 Lachnospiraceae bacterium
AACAACCCTAAGCGGAGGGTCTTGACCCTTGACAAAGAAATTACTTGTTGCTAGCATCAGAAAAGTTGGTCTTATTCAGGACTGTGGCAGGGTGGGAGGCGATACCATGGAGAGAAGACAGGTTCTTTCTTTATTAGTAGAAAATACGCCGGGCGTGGTCAGCCATATCTCAGGGTTGTTCAGCCGCCGGGGTTTCAATATCGACAGCTTTTCTGCAGGCGTGACAGCGGATCCCCGTTTTACCCGGGTAACGGTGGTGGCGAGAGGTGATGAGCTGGTGCTGGAGCAGATTCAGAAGCAGCTGGCCAAGCTGGAGGACGTCATTGATATCAAAAAGCTGAAGGAAGGCGATTCTGTCTGCCGGGAGTTGATTCTGGTGAAGCTTCGCGCAAAGGACATTGACCGGCAGGAGATTCTGGCCGTGGCGAATATTTTCCGGGCGAAGATCGTGGATGTCAGCAGCGATTCCATGGTGATTGAGCTGACCGGTGAGCAGAGGAAGCTCGACGCCTTTATTGACCTGGTGAAAGGGTATGACATTCTGGAGCTGGCGAGGACCGGAGAGACGGGATTAAGTCGCGGCGATAAGGATGTCAGGATGCTGGATTAACGATCGGGATTTACCTGCCGGGATGCCGGAGTAATGTCTCAGATTATTTTTTGTCCGATGGTAATGCAACATCGGATATCGATGGTACATAAAATGCAGACCCTGCAATTGGTTTGCCGTGGGATGCATTTTTATATATCATAGGAAAGATCTCATCGCTATAAAGTGCTAAAATACTGGCTTTCCTATGATAAAAAACACTCCGTGAGGATGTACCCGCGGGGCAGACCCGCAGCTCGCGGAATGGAAGTTTTTGCTGTGCAACCGCTCGCGCGCAAAGTGTCGCTTGCGACACTTTATATAAAAATAAAACAATGTTTATGGAGGATAAGTTATGTCAGAAGCAAAAATCTATTATCAGGAAGACTGTAATCTTGCCGCTTTAGAGGGAAAGACTATCGCAGTCATCGGCTATGGCAGCCAGGGACACGCACATGCGCTGAACGCAAAAGAGTCCGGATGCAACGTCATCATCGGTCTGTATGAGGGCAGCAAGTCCTGGGCAAAAGCCGAAGCACAGGGATTCGAGGTTTACACAACCGCTGAGGCTGCAAAAAAAGCAGATATCATCATGATCCTTATCAACGATGAGAAGCAGGCGGATATGTACAAGAAAGATATCGAGCCGAACCTGGAGGCGGGCAATATGCTGATGTTCGCACACGGTTTCAATATTCATTACGGCTGCATCGTTCCCCCTGCAGATGTGGATGTGACAATGATCGCACCCAAGGGACCGGGTCACACCGTACGCAGCGAGTATCAGGCAGGCAAGGGTGTGCCGTGTCTGGTGGCTGTGGAGCAGGATGCGACCGGAAAAGCGCTGGAGATTGCGTTGGCCTATGCGCTGGCAATCGGCGGAGCGAGAGCCGGTGTTCTGGAGACCACATTCCGCACGGAGACTGAGACAGACCTCTTCGGTGAGCAGGCTGTTCTCTGTGGCGGCGTATGCGCCCTGATGCAGGCTGGTTTTGAGACACTCTGCGAAGCGGGTTATGATCCGAGAAACGCTTACTTTGAGTGCATCCATGAGATGAAGCTGATCGTTGATCTGATCTATCAGTCCGGATTTGCGGGCATGAGATATTCTATCTCCAACACAGCGGAGTACGGCGATTATGTGACTGGACCGAAGATCATCACCGACGAGACAAAGAAGACGATGAAGAAGATCCTTTCCGATATCCAGGATGGTACATTCGCGAAAGAGTTCCTGCTTGATATGTCTCCTGCAGGACGTCAGGTTCACTTCAAGGCGATGCGCAGAAAAGCTGCGGAACATCCGGCTGAGATCGTTGGCGAGGAAGTCCGCAAGCTGTACAGCTGGAACGGCGAGGACAAGCTGATCAATAACTAGTAATCTGGTAATCTGGTTCCCGGATCTGTGAATCGTTCTGTCGGGATTGTGAATTACAATTATTGTATTATGAATGGAAAATGGTATGGCTTCTTGCCATACCATTTTTTCTCAGATCACTTTTGGAATATGATTCAGCAGATGTTACGTACTATAGGTGATAAGACAAAAGAACAGATAAAGACAGGTTTGACAACACCGCGATAGCGTGATATTTTAATCACATTATAAAGTGTAAAAAAAATTGAGTGACATAAGCCGCGCAGAGTAGTAAAATATAAAAATATGGAAACCGTACTCCGGTATGGAGTGATAAATATACGAGGAGAAAATAGACATGGGAAAAATATTTCGATTTCATACAGATGTAGATACGGATCAGATCATTGCGTCCCACGAACTCCTGTATCCGACATGCGATGAGATGACGGAGCCCCCGTTGCCGTCTTGAACCCGCAGATATGCGT
>JAJBTR010000378.1:2444-2827 GCA_020860745.1 Lachnospiraceae bacterium
AATGAAAATTTTGGCTGCGGGTCCTCCAGGGAGCAGGCGCCTGCCGTTTTAAAAGCGTTGGGCGTCAAGGCAGTGATCGCCAAATCTTTTGCGCGGATTTTTTACAGAAACGCCATCAACATCGGGCTTCCGGTCATCGTCAGTAAAGATCTCTATGATGCGGTCAGCGAGGGCGATGAGATGGAGTTGTCCCTGACCGACGGCGTAGCCACGGTGGGCGGCCGGGAGTTCGTCTGTACGAAGCTGCCGCCGTATATGCAGGGAATTCTGGATCAGGGCGGGCTGATCGCGTCGCTGAACCGCTAGTGTGCGTGCTGTTATGATGCTTACCTGATATGGATGGCACGATTCGAAGTAGAGGGTAGACCGGCGGCCCGAGGATG
>JAJBTR010000125.1 GCA_020860745.1 Lachnospiraceae bacterium
GGTAGTGAATTCTCCCACGAAACATACTCCCTGTCCGAACGATTTATCTCTTCACCAGGATGTTTATAATTCCAGACCCCATCTGCCAATTCACCTGCTTTGCATTTTTTATATGCCTCTTTTGCCTTTAAATAATATTTCTTTCCCATAACGTATCCCCCATCTGCTAAAAACAGTGTGCAAACTTTCCGTATGTTATTCATTATACTGTCATTCGCCCCTGATTGCCAGATATATTTTATATCACAGGAAAGACCTTGTGATTGTAAAGCGCTAAAGTATATAATTTACTATGATACAAAAAGCGCGTGCGGAATTTAAATTATCATTTTTCGAATGATCGTGCGGACATTTAAAATTTCATTTTTCGAATGGGCGTGCGGACATTTAAAATTTCATTTTTCGAATATAATTTTAAGAATTGTACGGATTGTATACCGCCGCTTGCTGTGATATACTTTTCTGACTGAAACCACAATCATCACAGCAGGAGTTTTGTAATGCGTAAAATCAGTTATTTTTTTAAAAGTATTGTTCCCTGTCTGATCCTGCTTTTGCTGCAGGTAATTGTTCTGGTCCCCATGGAGATTGTATATGCATTCCGCAATATCGGCGATAGCGAATTTAATCTGAATACAATTCTTAATCTGATCAGCAGTTCCTCCTCGGATGCATCTTTCAGCCAGATCTCCAATCTGATCTACGGTTGCCTGGCGCTTCTCGTCTTTGGGTGCTGGTACCGGAGGGTCTTTGTCTCTCCATTTCGTGATCGGAGATCAAACGCATACCCGCGTGGATTTTCGTTCCACACAATCATGGCGATTCTGTTTCTGGGAATCGGGCTACAGTACGTAACCACGCTGGTGGTTCATGTGACCTCCGCGCTCCGTCCGGACTGGCTCGCCACGTACAATTCCCTGATGGATACAGCCGGATACAGCGATGTCACTCCGATGCTAGCCGTCTACTCTGTCATCCTGGCCCCCATTGTGGAAGAGCTTATTTTTCGCGGACTCACCTTCCGCTATGCCCGCCACGCGCTCCCTTTCTGGGCAGCCAATGTATGGCAGGCTCTGCTTTTCGGCCTGATCCACGGCAATTTCATCCAGGGAATCTATGCTTTTGTCATGGGATTATTTCTCGGGTTCATCTGCCATCGGGGACGCGGAATCAAGTATTCCATCCCCGTGCACTTTGTATTTAATATCATCGGCGTCTGGTACTCCGGATTGATTGAACTGACTACTGTGCTAAACTTCTACATCGCAGTGGGGGCAGGACTTGCACTGACCGTTTTCGCGGTGTGGCTGTTCTATACCGACTTCACACCGGCGGAGCGGACGCACAAAGAGTAAACAAACGGCTCTGGGTAGAGCAAGCAGGCACGAAAAGCAGACAGGTAGCACTGGGGCAGGCACAGAAGGCAGGCAAGCGGCACTGGGGCAGGCACAGAAGGCAGGCAAGCGGCACTGGGGACAGACGCTTGATCAGCTGAGCATTTATTTTGGGGACAGGATTCGCCCCGAAGATATAGAATGACCATAAATCCGGCAGCATGTAAAGGGTAAATAAACGCCTGCCCTGCAGGCGCCCTTGACATGCTGCCAGATCCATGCTGCAAAGTAACCAAGGCCTGAACAGCAGGATCTGCCATTCAGGCCTCATTAAACCTAAGATTTTTTCATCAATCCAAAGCGTTTACACAAAATAGTTTACACTACCATTCCCTGTTATGTTCATCTGCTTTTCCAGCATTTTCAAGACTTATTACCTTTCTCATATTCTCTTGTTATCAATTACATCTGCAAGTGTCAAGCACTTTTTTACATGGGAAGATAAGATGTTTTTTGCATTTACATAATAAGAAAATTTTCAATCTCAAACCACATTGTTTTATATCGTGATTTCATCACAATCCAATTCGTCACTCGTCAAATACATGCCAGCATGTATTTTCCAGCTTTGCACGCTTTATCACTAAGCTCAAAAACACTTCGCTAAGTGATAAATGCGTCGTTTGCACTCATTATTTCATACGCTCAAAACCTCATTTCTTCAAAATCAGCACAGAAATTCCTCTAAAATATTCTCCACAACCTTGATATTTAAGGGAACTGATTTTGTTTCATAGGTCAGAATCAATTGTTCTCCCGGGAAAATATGATTCTTTTCATAATACTCAATCCGGCGAATAGCATTTACACAATACTCCGGACTATCCATCATCCCAAGATGCTCCCAATAATACTCTTTCCTGTTTCTCTTATTCAACAACATAAAATCAGGATGTATCACACCAACCCCCGACAGTTCCAGCGGAAATTCATATCGATACGGAATCCCCATCATATAAAACTTATCTGCAAGGATTTTTTCAGATTTTGAAAGCACCCGCTCTCCTTTCTCCGTATATATTTCCTGATCTCCGGGAGCGAACTCTCTTTTCTTATATGTAACCTGCTCCCATTTTTGGACAAACAATTCATCCGGAAGATAAATTGGCAGAATCAACTCTTTCCGTGCCGGGTGCAGATGTGTATATACTTTCAGCAGCTCATCCGCTTCATAATCATCAAGGAATGTTTCAATCTTTTTTAGTCTGTACCGGGCTTTCTTCAAAACCTTCTGATAATAAGATTTCTGTGCCAACTTTCCTATCAAATCCTTCTCCGTATTTTTAAGATACCTTCCCCTCGGATACTGCTCTTTTGTTTCCTCTTTCCAACAGTAATACTGATTGCAATTTCTTCTTTTCGCAACCCAAAGCTGCCCATCCGGCGCAGCTTGCAGAAAATCTTCAGATTGTCTGATGACATCCTC
>JAJBTR010000198.1 GCA_020860745.1 Lachnospiraceae bacterium
ATATTGTACAGAGTATCAGTGTTATTTTCCTGAACCAGTTTTTGCTCCCATACGGAAATGAGAAGATTGCGGCAATGGGGATTGCGTTTAAGGCGGTTTCTATTGTAAATCTGGTGTTAGTGGGGCTGGCTTACGGCGGACAGCCGATGTTTGGGTATCTGATCGGAGCCTCTCAGCGGAAACGTCTGCGGGAACTGTTTCGGTTTAATCTGGCGGTTATGATCATTGTTGCGGTTGTGTTGTCGTCAATTGTGTTTGCTGCTGCACCGGCAATTGTACGTTTTTTCATGAGCCAGCCGCAGATTGTTGCCGACGGAAGCCGGATGCTTCGCCTTCAGGTGGTCACAATGACATTGGCAGGAGTGGTTCTACTGCTTACGCTGGTGTTTCAATCGGCGGGGCGGATCGCAATTTCGTTTGTATTGTCGATTGCCCGCCAGGGATTTATTTTCCTGACCGTGCTGTTTTTACTGTCATGGTGGTTTGGCTATGAAGGCATCCTTGCGGCACAGGCGGTCGCGGACTGCGTCAGCGTATGCTTTGCCGGCTTGCTGTTTTACCGTTATATTTACCGATCTTGGATAAAAGAGGAATAGTTACAATAATTGTAACCAGAGTCAGTTTTCAGAGTTCTAATCTTTTTCACAAAATATACAAATTTTATCTACACGAAGATTTTATGATAGATACATCAACCAAGACAAAGGAGGCATTACGATGTTTGAGGATGAAAAAAGAGAACAGAATATGTATGGCAATCAGAATATAGAAAACGGAGAGCAGGAGGATATCTTTGCTGAGCCCGATGTGGAGATTCCGAAGGAGGCAGCATACACCGGAGAGAGTGCCGGCCAGATGAACGGAAGCGGTAATACAGGAGCCGGACAGGTGAATGGAAACGGTGATGTGGGTGTCGGCCAGGCATCCTATGGCGGTTCGCAGGCTGGCGGAAACCAGCCGGGAACTTCTGATTCCCTGTATCGCTACTCGTATACCCGGCAGGAACAGTCCGCGCAAAGCGTCAATCCCCACGGTGCGCAGCCGGGTGACGCATCCTATCAGGAGAGAGGATATCAGACTGGCGAATCCATACAGTCGGGTGCCGCATCCTATCAGGAGAGAGAACATCAGACTGGTGAATCCGGTCAGCCGGGTGACACATCCTATCAGGAGACGGAACATCAGCCGGGAGAGCAGGATTCCTCGTACCGGTATTCCTATATCCCGCAGGATAGAGATCCTCAGGACAGAAGAAGTCAGGGAAATGGCGGCAAGAGACAGAAGCCCCCGAAAAAGAAAAAGGGCGCAGGAGCCTATGCAAAGGCGATCGGATGCGCAGTCCTCTGCGGCGTGATCATCGGGGGATGCATCATCGGTTCCTATGCAATCGGAAAAAATGTGGTTCCCGCAAGTACGGCTTCCGTGGAGACAACGAGCGCAAAGCTTTCCACGGCGGAAAGTGATGATTCTTCCAGTGAGGAGGAAACCACGACCACGGCCAGCAGCTCCGGCAGTGAATACACGGTGGCTCAGATTGCGGAGCAGTGCAGTTCCTCAGTGGTTGCAATCACAAACAAGAGTGTCTCGGAAGTGCAGACGATGTTCGGCACGTATGAGCAGGAGAGTGAAGGCAGCGGCTCCGGCGTGATTATCTCACAGACAGATACAGAACTCCTGATCGCGACCAACTATCATGTGGTCGAGGATGCGGATGAGCTGACGGTATGTTTTATGGATTCTGAGGACTGGATTTACAGTGCGCAGCTCAAAGGAACGGATTCAGACAATGACCTGGCTGTCATTGCGGTGACTATTTCTGATATGGACGAGGAAGCGTTGAGCAGCATTTCCATTGCGACAATTGGTGATTCCGACAGCCTGCAGGTGGGCGACAATGTGGTTGCCATCGGAAATGCCCTTGGCCTGGGGCAGTCCGTTACCTCCGGAATCATCAGCGCGCTTGACCGTGAGGTTACCATCGATGATGTGACTTATACTCTGCTGCAGACCGATGCGGCAATCAACGCCGGAAACAGCGGCGGCGCTCTTTTCAATATGAAAGGGGAATTGGTCGGCATTAACACGGCGAAGTTTTCCAGTGACAGTTCTTCTTCCAGCGCTTCCATTGACAACATGGGTTTTGCGATTCCCATGTCTAAGGCGCAGTCCATCCTGGAAGAACTGATGACGCAGGAGACGAAGACAAAACTGTCGGAGGATTATGGCTGCCTGAATATCACCGGCTATGATGTTTCGGATGAGGCTGTTTCCATGTACGGTATCCCGGCAGGCGTATATGTCTATTCCGTGGTGGAAGGAGCGGCCGCGGATCAGGCCGGAATCGAGGCCGGCGACATTATCACAGAGCTCGATGGCAGTTCCGTGGACGGCATCTCAGAATTAAAAGAAAAATTGCAGTATTATGCTGCAGGAGAAACTGTGGAAGTCACCATCCAGCGGAGCAGCGGGAACAGTTATGAGGAAATGACTCTGACGGTGACCCTGGATAATGCATCGGAGCAGGATATCTCCGCAATCGAGGATTCCATGACACAGGACAGTCAGGATTCTTCGACGTGGGAGAGTGAAAACTCCACAGAATCAGATTCCGGTCTGTCGCAGGAATATGGATTTGGACGATAGAATAGTGAAAACTCTGAGGAGTCAGATTCCAGCCTGTCATAGGAATACGGATTTGGACGGCAGGATTAAAAAAAGAGGAGAACAGCATGGGTGCTTTGCCGGAACAGGAAGAAAAGGATAATGCAGAAGAAAAGGGTACCGTAGAGGAAAAAGCAGAGCGGAAAATGACGG
>JAJBTR010000184.1 GCA_020860745.1 Lachnospiraceae bacterium
AGAGATTTCCTGCTTTGCATAAGTTCGATCACGGAAATCAAAGATTTCCTATCTCACTTATATCTCACTTATATCTCACTTATATCTCACTTATCCGTAAAAGCCACAGCTATGCATACTGCTCCAGAATTCCGATCAGCGCGGATGCGCTGCTGCTGTGGGAACGCTCGATGACTGCCTGACTGCGCTCTGCCTCAGCCACCGCACAGTGCACCATCGTGTGGGAAACTGTTGAAGTAAACAGAATAACCCGGTCGGGACTGCCAATCTTGTTTTTCAAATCAGTCTTCATCTTGGTAAACACTTTGGCTTTACATTTATATCGTTTGCAAATGTCTTTATACTGCGTTTCCATCCGCTCATGACCGCCGATAATCACAACACTCATATTTTGCACTCTCCTTACTTTTGTTAGTCTATTTTAACTGAGGTCTAAAAAATAAATCACCGACCGAAAAACAACCTCGATAATATTTCGTTTCTGCCCTGCGGGTACGTTCCCTTTCTGTTCGCTTCCATATTCTGCGACAGTATGCTTCACAACTTTCCACGTGGTTAGTTTACTATAATCTAAGTATGCTGTCAATAACTTTTTTCAAAAACACGGTCTTTCCTGTGAAATCGAGCAGGAGGCGGTGATTAGCCGCCGTCCTCTCACAGCAGAAAACAACCCCCGGAAACCATCCCGGGGGGGGTTGCACCTGCCATATCCAATTATCGCATTGTAATGTATCCATGATAATTTGTAAGATTGTTCGCTGTTGTATAATCCGCAACCGCTGCGCTGCAGATGTTGTGATACGGCTTCAGGAATGGGAACGCATCCTGCTGTGCCCACTCGGGCTTCTCGAGAGCCTTCATATCCTCGACCATTACCTTGTACCAGCCGGACTGATTCTCAAACCAGACCTCAAGGGTCCAATCCATCACACAGCCGTTAATGTCCTTCTTCACCTTGCTGGCCAGAATACGTGTAACCTCAGGCGCCGCCTCCATAACCGGAACAACTTTTTCAAAGAGCCACTTTTCGCCCTCTTCCTTATCAACGCCTTCCGGGAATCCGATGGTCATGTTGAAACGGTAGTTCGCACCATCCTCAATGGTACGGCCTTTGCCCTTGATATCCTTCTCCCACCACATCGGAAGGAATGTAAAGATAAACGGTTTGCCTGCAGCGTCATTCGACTGGCGCGCTGCGTTTCCTGCGTCACCCTCAGCATCGATCTGTCCTGCGCCCAATGCAGCTTCCGGGATATTGCCCTGCCATACCAGCACGTCCATCGGAAACGTCTCCGCGATCGCCTTGATCTCCAGACGGGGATCCAGATCGCTTACCAGCCAGTGATGCTCTGTCAGCTGCATCCTTGCATATCCGAAGCGGTCGCCCTCGGGCGGAATCGGGAAGGACGGATAAAATGAATACTTGGTTACATACGGCTCGAACTGGGAAATGCTGTCCGGAACATGTGTCTTATACAGCCATCTCTGCAATTTCGGACGATAATCCTCTTTTTCACAGTCTACATAAATCAGGCTGCGCATAGGCTCAAACTTGAAATCTGCCATTTTAAATACCCTCTTTCTATGAATTGCCGGACTGCTCCTTATCAGAGCAGTTATGATTGAGTTCCTGTTATTGTGTTTTTCATCTGCCGACAGCAAGCAATGCTGTCGTGCAAATCACATAGAAACAGGGAACAATCTCACAGAAAGCCCCCGCTTCCGATGAGATCCCTTAAGTTCCCTGCCTTATGCTTCCCCTTACAAGATTGATTTCCTATCCCAAAAGTATACCCTCATCTCTTGAAAAACATATAGTATCGTCAGGTCCACAAAAGTGAACCTGACGCAAATACCGGTACTATGTATTATTTTGCCTTAGACGGCGGTGTTGTCGGTGCGCAAACTGCTGTGTAATGAGCTTTGCGTGCCTTAAATTCCGGATCCTTGCCAAGATTCATCAGGCGGCCCTCATTCTCAAAAATATCCTGACCATGTGCGAACTTGCCGGTCATAACGTCATGTGCATGTTCCAGAAGACCGTTCGGTACGATAGACTCATCATTTGTGAATTTGAATGCGCCGTCTACGATATTCAGGCGGCCCTCCAATCCGCAGTACTCGCAAACACAATGTGTGGTTCCCGGGAAAATGTAGAATGCATTCCCCTGGCAGTGCGGGCAGGCGCCCTCTGTGCCTTTCCAGAGAGAAATATTCTCAGAACCCTCAACCTGCATATCCGTATCGATAATATACTGCGCAGCTTCCACAAGGTTCTTTGCAATCTGTTTCATGCGTTCAATCTTATCATCCTGCATGATAACATCCTTGCACCATGAGAAGTACTCATTGTTCACGATCTTCCAGCCCTGGCTGAGCGCAAACATCGCATGATCTGTCTCACAGCGAACCGCCCAGTCAGATCCGCCAATCCCGACAAATGCCATCGCTTTCTGCTTAAAATATCTGGGATTTAAGCCTTCTTTACCCTGCTCTTTCAGCTGTCCGTCCAGCATCTTCAGCATACCTGTGTCATGTCCGGGACCCATACGGTCTGTAATCGCATGATACAATCCGGAAGCGCCGGACTCAAAGATAGGATCCACCATGATAACGCCGTCGGCTTCCACGATCTTCTCATAAAAAGTCTTGAAATCATCTTTACGCGTGCAGATCATGCCCTTGCCCATAACCAGACCTCTGGAACATGCCACGCAACCGGAACAATACTGGTTATCCCAGTCCAGAAGATGAATAAACTCGATCTCCGCCCCCATCTCCTTTGCAGTCTCCAGAGCGACACGGCAC
>JAJBTR010000035.1:0-389 GCA_020860745.1 Lachnospiraceae bacterium
CAATAACTCTCACGATACTCTACGCCTCCTGTCACGGGGGCCTCGTAAACAGCTCACTCCTGTCTGCCGCGAGAGAAAGGCGGCGGCGAAACCGGGGGTGCGCGGCGGGGTGTGGGAATGGGGTAAACCCGCAGGGTTTTCCATCATTTCCATGCCTCAGAGCGAGGGGGGGAAGGGGGAGGTGACTTTCTCTTTAAGGCCCCGAGGGCCGCTCTTTGGCTCCCATCTTCCCCCATCCTTTTCTGTCCGCAGGCAATCCCTGCCGCAACGGATTTCCTTTTTGATATTGAGTATCGGATAGCGCATAAAGACGTGAACGTTTTCCCACTTCCGGTTGCATGTTCCAAAACCCCTCGATGATTATTGTTAATCCAGTTTTGGAGCGCAGT
>JAJBTR010000035.1:399-2793 GCA_020860745.1 Lachnospiraceae bacterium
ATTGAGCACTGTTCAAATGCGTCTATCACAGGCTTTGAGCAATCTTCTAAGTATAGGATTTCAAAAATTGAATGACGTGTATAAATAGGGTTGATGTTTTAGTGTAATTATGCTAAAATATCAAGGAAGATTGAAATCTGTAGCAGACAAGAGAGAGGAGTGAAATAATGCCGGAACTTTGTAGATTTTTTAATATTGTAATCAAAATGAGATACAGTGATAACGACCAACATCATAAGCCGCATTTCCATGTGTATTTTTCTGAATATGAGGCATCAGTTGGTGTTGACGGTGAGTTGTTGGCAGGGAGCTTGCCAGTTAAGCAACTCAGATTGGTACAGGCATGGGCAGCGATACATGAAGATGAGTTGTATGTAGCGTGGAATAATGCGGTAAAGAATGTACCGTTTGGGAAGATCGATCCGTTGCGTTAAGCAGAAATAGAAAGGGGTATTTGTAGATATGTATATCAGAGATGGAATTGCGTATGCTGGAGAGGCTCCGCAAATAATGAAGCTCAGCGGAGTTCGTCCAATGGATGGTCATAAGCTGTGGGTTAGGTTTTTGAATGGCGAGACAAAGGTATTTGATTTTACGCCGTTACTGAACACACCTGCTTTTCAGCCGTTGCAGGATATGGAGACTTTCAGATCGGTTTATATTGACTATGGTGTTCCGGTATGGAATGATGGTGATATTGATATTGCGCCTGAGTATCTTTATCGAAATGGTGTTTCTTTTGATAGTATAGTCAGTGCCTAATAGAAGAAATAGCACTACCCTCTGTGTATGTTTAAAGCGGTGAGCGATTGATTTTGGAGTGGATAAGGATCAGTAGTAGTGGCATTCTCCGGTCCCAGAAGGCCCCAAGACGGATTTTTCGACCTTCCGAGAGTAAATATATTGCCCCCTTGATTTCTGCGCCCAGAAAGGCGCAGAAATCAAGGTTTTTACCCCCAAAATTTCTACATGGTGAACCGAAGGCATTTCTTTGACGTGCACAACATAACGGAGTGGCAGCTTGCTGTGAAAAATTGGCGGGTCTGTCCTAAATTCGGTGGAAACCCCATATCAGCTGGAAGAAAAGAATAAAATTCTATCAGGCGGCACCGGCTTTGTCCGGTGCCGCCTTGATGACACCTTAACGCCGACGGGAACGGAAAGCCCTTAATTTCGGGCTTGGAAAGCTTTAGAAATCAATGGACGTATATTTCCCTCAGAGAACCGAAAAAATCCGTCTTGTGGCATTCTGAGGCCGGAGAATGCCACTAATTCTCACTCCAACCAACCGCTTTCATCATCAGACCGCTCATCGTAAGGGATGGATTGACGAGCACAACGATATGCCCATCTTGGATATGTATAGTCGGCGACGGGTAATCCCATCAATTTCGGATCGTTTTCGAATTAACCTCAAGCAGACGTTCTAATTCACCGCGTTCAAAACGCACATAAACGGTTTCGCAATTAGGTCAAAAAAAAGAGCACCCCCGTCATGCCGACACCGGGAGCGCTCCAAAAGATGGGTGCTTATGTTTTTTAGGAGTAAAATAATGACAATCAAAAGAAAAAGCATTGCGGCAATGATACCACGGAAGCGGCGATTCGGTCAAGAGAAATTATGAAAAGGCCAACAAAAAATTGACGGACAGAACTTGACATTATCGGATATATCCGATATTCTAAGAGCAGAAAGAACAAAGCAGAGAAAGGCACACCATGACGGCAGAATTTTATGAGTTATCAGACGGGAGCAAACCAGCGGCGGAATTTCTGCAAAGACTTTCCCCCAAAATGGAGGCTAAAATATTCCGCATGATTGATTTGCTGGAGGAATACGGTGGAGAATTACGGGAGCCGTACTCAAAGCATCTTGGCGACGGTATATTTGAGCTGAGAGCGCAAACAGGGAACAATATAACCAGAGTGCTTTATTTTTTCTATATCGGCAACAGGGCGATTTTAACGCATGGGTTTGAAAAGAAAAGTCAGAAAACACCGCCGGGAGAAATAGACCGGGCTAAACGGTATCGAGATGACTATCTGAGGAGGCATAGCAATGACGTTTGAAGAGTTTAAGCGCGAGGAATTGAAAAAGCCGGAAGTCAGAGCTGAATACGACGCATTAGAGCCGGAATTTTCCCTGATGCGGGCTTTGATTGACGCAAGGCGGGAAACAGGCCTGACGCAAAAGCAGCTTGCAGAACGTACCGGAATTTCCCAAAGTGATATTAGCAAATTCGAGAACGGCAACGGCAACCCGTCTGTGCAAACACTTAGACGGTTGGCAGCCGGGTTAGGAAAAAGCGTTAAAATCGAATTTCAGCCGTCCACAAGAGCATAACAAGCACAAAAGTCCAGCTTCCCGCTGGACTTATTTAGTCTGTCAATCAT
>JAJBTR010000421.1:0-2431 GCA_020860745.1 Lachnospiraceae bacterium
GTCTTAGTGCCTTGATAAAGGCCTGGATTAGTGCATGGAAAACGGCATGGCTGAGGGCATAACAGAAGGTGCCGAGAATAATCTGATTGAAAATATCCGCAGTCTCATGGAGACAATGAAACTGACCGCAGAGCAGGCAATGGCTGCACTTAGGATTCCTGAATCTAAATGGGCTGGGTATAGCACAAAGCTTTAAACAAGTTTTATACTTCCTCGTTCTGCCTCTTTCCAGTATACTTAACAAAACGTGCGCCGTCAGGCGCACCGCAAAAAGCCCACAGCTGCCAAAAAACTCCTTCGGCAGCTGTGGGCCCGCTTCATTTTTATCAGAAAATTAATGTGCATATCATTCGACTATTTGCAGGAATGCTCTATAACATCCATTGCACGCCAGGAATTTGCGCCAGGATTCATCGAATACAGCGCCATCATAATCTCTTTCTGATTCTCCTTAAAATACTTTGCAATTCTGTTCATATATATGCCTCACTTTCATGATTTATTTTTTTGCTGTTTCCTTACGATGCATATAATACTGCTTTTCCTCTAAGAGGAACAGGTTTGAAATTGACGTATTTTAAGTCGATATTGACATTCACCTGCTTCGCTCCAGTCAATGCTAAACGGACATCTACTGAATGTTCAGCGCCCTTCTTTTCTGAGTAGATCAGCCAACCATATCTGGTTTATGAAACACCCATTTATCCAGGCGTTCAAAAGCTTCCTTCACCTTTGTAAACGGGAGCGCCAGATTCATGCGGAGCGACCAGTCCCCGTGAAACATCCTTCCGTCCTGAACTGCAACGCCGACATCCCAGCACGCCCGCTCCAGCTCGTCCTTTGTTTTCCCGTGTTTTTTACACCACCCTTCACAATCGACGAACATCATATAAGTGCCTTCCGGTTTGGATGCCTCGACGCCTTCAAAATGCTCCTGGATATAATCGTATGCATAATTAATGTTGCCAAATAAGGTTTCACATAATTCATCGACCCATTGATAGCCTTCCGGCCGGTAGGCGCCGATCAAAGCGTGCATGGAAAGCACATTCATTTCGTTATAATGCGGTTTACTGCTTTTCGCAACAATGCGATCGCGCAGGTATGGATTGTATATAATATGGTAGGAACCCACCAGTCCCGCCAGATTAAAGGTTTTACTCGGCGCATAAAAAGCGGCTGTCCGGTTGCGCGCGTCCTCACTGACGCTCTGCATCGGGATGTGCCGGTGCCCGTTTAAAATGATATCGGACCAGATTTCATTGGAAATAACAAGGCAGTCATTTGCCTTATAAATCTCCATCGCCCGCTCAAGCTCCCATTTTTCCCAGACACGCCCGCAGGGATTGTGCGGACTGCAAAAGACAGCGACATGGATGTGATGTACTTTGAGTTTTCGGTCCATATCCTCAAAATCCATACGCCAGATGCCGTTCTCATCCTTCACCAGCGGACTATGTGCAATTTGATAGCCATTGTTCGTAATACTGTTCGTAAATCCAATGTAGGTCGGGCTGTGCAGCAGAACCGCGTCCCCCGGCGCCGCAAACGCTTTCAGGGCTGAGATCACACCGCCAACCACACCGTTTTCATAGCCGATGCATTCAGCGGTCAGCACCTTCGGGTCACACCCGTTTCTCACCGTCTGCCATCGTATGATATCGCTGTAGTAGCTTGTCATCTCCTCTGAAAAATATCCAAATGCCGGATGCTTCGCCCGCTCGATAATTGCTTCACAGACCGTCGGAACCGTTGGAAAGTTCATATCTGCCACCCACATCGGGATCACATCGAACCCTTCCCGGGGCTTTTCCGGCGCAAACCCGGGCATCCTCCCGATGGAATCCACCGCAATCGAATCCTTTCCGTGCCGATCCATGTATGTAGTAAAATCGTATTTCATTTCCGCCCTCCCTGGTGATATCTGATATCTTATTTTCGTATTTTTCGGGCTGTGTCGAGGCTTTTATGGTCTGTGATCGTCCCACCGTATATTTCACAGCTGCCTCAATTATCATGTAAGCCATTATAAAAACGTTATCCGGAAAAATCAAGTATCATCGGATGGATTGTGCGGCCAAAAAGGTTTCCTGATCTGGAAGGCTGCTGCACATGTGGTGATAACATGGCGGACGGACTCATGATGGCAGAGGATGTCCTTGCGCTTGTTCTTTATGGTTATGAAGCGGATGGCCACGAGATTCCCTCTCCTTCAGCTACTAACGTCTTGACACTAAAGGACGGGGAATTCGTGAATTATATTGCCTGCGATACTTTAAAATACAGAAAAATGCATAATAATAAAGCAGTTAAAAAGACTCTGACCATTCCGGAGTGGCTGAATGAAATAGCTTCTGAAGCAGGCATTATTTTTTCACAGGTGCTTCTAGACGCATTTTAGGCTGGGCTTCAGCAGTTTATACAGAGCGGG
>JAJBTR010000421.1:2441-2783 GCA_020860745.1 Lachnospiraceae bacterium
AAATTTTCTGTTTTTGCTTTTTGCCGTCCTGAAATCTTCTGCAATTACCCCTGGATTTCCTTCAAATCCGCAAATGTCTTCAGCGGCCAGGTCACCTTCTCATGAATCGCCGCTTCACCGAGACCTGCTCCGTCGAAGCCTCCCGCGACGGCCGCGTCGATTCCGGCCAGTGCATCCTCCACGACCAGACAATTCTTCGGATCCAGCCCCAGGAACTCCGCACCTTTTAAGAACACCTCCGGGTGCGGCTTGGAATGTGTAATGTTCGTGCCATCGCTGATCGCGTCAAAATAATCGCCCAGACCGATGCGGTTCAGGATCAGCTTCGCGGTTTTGCTGGAA
>JAJBTR010000290.1 GCA_020860745.1 Lachnospiraceae bacterium
GAAGAACTAAACGGTGTCTCTGTCTCCCGGATAAATTTCCTATACAGTTCATCTTTGATCAGTGAAAACTCCGATCCGGTCCGCTTTCGCGGCACGGACAACTCCACCTTTTTCACTTTTTGCACACGGCCGGGTCTGGGTGTCATGACCACTACCTGATGACCCAGATAAACCGCCTCGTCAATATCATGCGTGACCAGTATCATCGTAATCGGCTCCTCTTCCCAGATCTTCAAAAGCTGATCCTGAAGATGTATCCGTGTAATGGCATCCAAGGCGCCGAACGGTTCATCCAAAAGCAGAATTTTCGGTTGGTTTGCCAGAGCTCTTGCGATTGCCACGCGCTGCGCCATGCCGCCGGACAATTCCCTCGGAAATGCTTTTTCAAAACCACTCAATCCGACCAATGCGATATATTTTTCAATCCAAAAATCATCTTTTTTCTTTTCTCCGGCCAGACTAAAACGGATATTATCTTTCACATTCATCCACGGAAGCAAACGATGATCCTGAAAAATAAATCCTTTTTCACGCGACGGACCGCGCACTGCTTTCCCATCCACTTTTACAGAACCCTCAAACTCCCGCTCCAGACCGCCGATAATCCTCAAAAGCGTGCTCTTTCCACATCCGCTTCCGCCAATCACCGAAATTATTTTCCCCTCTGGAATCTTTAGATTAATGTCCGACAGCGCCTGCACGATGCCATCCTTAGTCTGGAATTGCTTATTCAAATGTTCGATTGTTACAATATCTGCCATTCTGTCGCTCCATTCATAACGTTCTGACCCTGGTGTTATCATATCCATGTGATGGTGCGCTTACGTATCTGCCGAAGCAGATCATCCATGAGCTTTCCCACAATTCCGACGATCAACATTCCTAACACCACAATATCCGGTCGGGACAGGCTGCGTCCGTTAGACAGCATATAACCGCCGCCCTTCGTTGCGCCAATCATCGCTGCCGCAACTACACAAACCCAGGCATTTCCAAGTCCCAGACGGATTCCCGTCATAATGGATGGAAGCGCCCCCGGTATGATAATCTGCCGAATCATTTTTATTTTCGGGATTTCATATACTTCTGCCAATTCATAATATTTACGATCAATGCTTTTTACACCATCCACGATATTGACAAATATCGGGAAAAAAGCTCCCAGAAAAATAATATAAATCTTTGAGCCCTCCCCTATGCCAAACCACAAAATAGCCAGAGGAATCCAGGCAATGGGCGGGATGGGCCGCAGTATTTGAACCACCAGATCTGTGAATATCTCCACTTTCGGGAACAGCGAAGCAGCCATTCCAAGTACAAACGCGCAAACCAGTGCCAACAGGAAGCCCTCCAGCACACGGGCGAAACTAACCCAGATACTCTCAAATAAGACACCATTTTTCACATATTCTATTATTACATTTACAATACCCACCGGGGAGGGCATTGTGTAGGGCTTGATGATTCCAAACAAATCCGCAAGCTCCCACACAATAAGAACCAAAATGGGAAGAGCGAGGTAAAGCGCCCAATATCTCAGTCCTTTTTTCTCTCTTTTCATCGCCGCTTCGTTCCTTCCAAACCTGCATCAGGTAATCTGAAATACAGGATTTACCGATTTTTACCTTATATTTTTTGCTTACTCAATCGCTTCCAAATACTCTGTATTGATAAAACTGTCGATATCTACATCATTGGAAATAATGTCTGACTCAAGTGAAAAATCTTTTACCTTTTCAATCTCATCAATATCATCCTGCGTCAATTCTGTCGTAAACGTGAAGTTATCCAGAATCAACTCCATCAGGTCTGTTTCCACTCCAAAGTCATCTGCTATGGCAGCTGCTGCATCCTCCGGATTCGACTCAATATATTCGTCTGCACGGTCAAGTGCACGAATGTATGCCTCAATCACTTCCGGATTTTCCTCCGCGTAAGAAGAAACCGCATAAGTAACCATGTTGCCGCGCTTTATACCGGTACCATCCGCCAACACTACAGCCGTCCCTTCCGAAGTCAGTTTTGAGATATACTGCTCCCAAATAACAATAGCATCCACCTCGCCTGTCGTCAGTGCCGTCGGCTGGTCTCCGGCTCCAAGGTTAATGGATTCCACATCATCCAAAGTCAAGCCTTCCTGATCAAGCAGAAGCGCCAGCAAATGCTGCGCATAGGAGCCGGTCGCATACGCAACCTTTTTCCCTTTCAGATCTGCCACCGACGTTATATCTGAATCCGGCGTTACCAGAACAGCCAGACCTTTCTCCCCATAAGCGACATTAGATACTATTTCAATTTCCTGACCGCTGGATTTTGCAATGATTGCCGGCAAATCCGCCATGTAACCCAGATCTGCTTCTCCGGCCGCCACCGCCTCATTAACCAAAGGACCGGACTGGAACTCCGTCCATGTAAAATCAGCGCCGACAGCTGCCAGTTCCTCTTCCAGATAGCCCAATTCATATGCCACCCAGATATTAGAGTAAAGCGGATAAGGCTGCGCCGCAATACGCAGCGTCACTTCCGCCTCATCCGAAACTTCTGCCGTTTCCGAATCATCTGATTCTGATGTTCCCTCATCTGAAATGTTCTCATTCTCCGAGGAAGTGCTGTCGGATGACCCGCAGCCCGCCAACAGCATTGCTCCCATTCCTGCAGCCAATATAATAGATAATATTTTCTTTTTCACAATGTTCTCTCCTTGTCTTAATTCTTTTTTCAAACGCGAGTAAAATCTCTATAATCTAAGTTTTCGCTTTCCATCTATCCCAATGTCATAATT
>JAJBTR010000226.1 GCA_020860745.1 Lachnospiraceae bacterium
TATCTTATGTTTAAAATTTCTTCATGAAACAACCCTGAAATTGCCGTCTTCTGTTTAATTTAATTGCAAATCACAGAAAAGTATGTTAGTATCGAGCTATAAAAGCATACTTTTCTTATTCTTACGGGCATCGGACAGGACGTGATGAGAGAGCCGCCTGTCATGTGCCGACAGATCTGTAGCTTTCCGGATGACAGTAGTCCGGTCGGCTATTACAATTCTTCTGTATCTATGAAAATTCATGCTTTTAGATTCCATTTTACAGGGCAGGGATTTTCATAATAAGAGATGCGGAAAGCGGAAAGGAGTTCTGCCATCGGGTGAAATATCCCTGCAAGTCAGGAGACAAGAGGAGGTATTTTATGAGTGGCAGACAAAAAGATTCTCTGCCGCCGGACATTGTCGTGAAGAATTACTGGAGTAACAATGAGGTGTTTTCGGATTTGGTCAATGCGGTTCTTTTTCGCGGAGAGCAGGTGATTCATCCGGAAGAGCTTATGGATCGTGACACAGATAATTCCGTTGTAAAAGAGCGTAATGACGGTGTTTTGAATTCCGTCAAAGGTTCGCGGGATAGTATCAAAATTCACAAGAGGACGACGGTACATGGAGAGGAACTGGTGCTGCTCGGTCTGGAAAACCAGGAGCGGATTCATTACGCGATGCCCCTGCGGGTGATGGGGTATGACCACGGCATTTATCAGAAGCAGTATAATGACAATGTGAAAAAGTTCAGAGCTTCTTTAAAAAGGGACAGTGTAAGCGATGATGAGTTTTTATCCGGAATGCGGCGGACAGACCGCTTTGTGCCTGTAGTGACAGTCGTTGTATACTATGGTGAAAAACCGTGGGACGGGGCAAAAACATTGCATGAGATGCTGGATATTCCGGAGTCGATGAAACGGTATGTAAATGATTACCGGATGATCCTGGTGGAAGCAAGAGAAAATGGTTTGGAGTTTCATAATAAAAACAACCGTGATTTCTTTCATCTGCTGGAGATCATTCTTGACACAGGCATATCCAAAAAGGTCGCAAAAGAAAAAGCAATACGCTACTGCAGAGAAAACCAGACAGACCGGGATGTTATCATCGCGGCTGCGGGAGTGACGGATACGAAGCTGGATTATAATTTGCTGGTAAAAAAGGAGGGTGACACGATGTGTACACTGTTTGAAGAGATTGCAAAAGAAGGAGAAGCACGAGGAGAAACCAAAGTAAACACTTTGATTACGAAATTATCTGAGCTGGGGCGGATTGATGATATTATCAGATCTGCAGCGGACAGTGTATATCAGCAGGAACTCTTTCGCGAATTTGGGTTATAAGGTAAATGTTTCGGGAATGAGATATTCTGCCATATAGCATGAATAGGAGATAAACGTGGGATCTGATGTCGTTCAGATCCCATTCATTTTGAAAAACCTCAGATTTATCACAAAAGAGAGCAGATTTCCCGGTAAAAACTGGGGAAAAGCATTTGTAACGCATCTGTTACAAGAGCGTGTTCGTGGTAAAAAGCATTGTATGTTACACTTCTGCCGGAAAATGTTGCAGTAATCAGTAAACCAGCAATACGCTGGCGATAATTCCGGTGAGGGTGGCGACGAGGGCTCCGGCCAGCGTCCACCTCGTCTTTTTAATTTTTACGGTCATAAAATAGACGCTCATCGTGTAAAAGATGGTCTCGCTGCTGCTCATCATGACGGATGCGATGAGACCGAGGCGGGAATCCGTCCCATATTGCTGATAAATGTCGATGAGAAGGCTTAAGGCGGCCGAGGAGGAAAACATCCGTACCACAGTGAGCGGAACCAGCTGGGAGGGGAAACCGATCCGTTCTGTTGCCGCGCCGAGGAGCGATGCAATCCAGTCCAGAAATCCGGACGCGCGGAGGATGCCGACAGCCACCATTAGCCCGGCCAGAGTCGGCAGAATTTCCGCGGCAGTTTTTAAACCGTCTTTCGCGCCGTTTACAAAATCGGCGTATACTTTCTGTCTGGTCAATAATCCCGCGGCTACGATCACCGCGATCAGAACTGGGATGATCAGGTTTGACAGAGTCCATAAGATTTGCTGCATATAGATCTCCTTGATCGTTATCTGTTCATTTGCTTATATTGGGTATAGGCCAGCGCAGCGGGCTTATGCTATCTGCTGCTTTTTGCAGAAGGTCAAAGCAGCAATACGTATTTACTTTTTTTGTGTTACAGTCCGCGCTTCCGGTCCAGAAAGGACATAATTTTGATAAAAACGATGCCGGCGGCGGTGGAAGCTGTCGTTGCCAGAATTGCGGCGCCGATGATTCCGGAGGGATTCGGGGAGCCATATTGGCTCCGGTAGGCGATGATGGTCACCGGGATCAACTGGACGGAGGAAATATTCAGGACGAGGAAGGCGCACATCTCTGTGGAGGCGGATTTTTCTTCCGCTGCCGGGATTTGTGACTTTTTTATTTCCGTTTGTAGGGAGAGCTTTCCGGATGCTTTTTTTGTTTTCGAGGAGGAATTCTTTGTGAAGCAGTTTTGAGGAACCTGACTCATGGTGAGCTCATTCTCCAACTTCGCCAGGTCTTTCATGGCCTGTATTCCCGCCGGAGTCGCCGCCCATCCGAGACCGAAAAAGTTTGCAATACAGTTAGCGGCGATGGAATTCATGGCGGGGTGATTTTTCGGAATGCGCGGGAAGAGAAAATGCAGGAGAGGATAAATTTTATCCGTAGCTTTTATCATGATTCCCGCG
>JAJBTR010000124.1 GCA_020860745.1 Lachnospiraceae bacterium
ATCATAGTCAGTTTATCTCGCTTTTCTGATAGCGGAGTCAAAAAATATACCCCCAGCAAAATATATAAAACACCAACAACCAGTGATAATCTGACATATAAATCTATACTGCCTTTATTATTTCTCTTTTTCACAAAATTACATATTTCAACAGCGCCTGCTGCAAGAATTATAATCTCCAGCCAAAAATCCATAAATATATTCATATTCCTCACATCTTTCCAAACACCAAATTATATTCCGGTCTTTGCACCTATGTGCCATAAGCCATGACTGCATAACACGTCCATATCCCACAGATAGTCATATCCGCCCTCTATATCAGAATTCATTTATCTTAAATGTAAAATCACATCCATATTCTAAAGATAAATACATTCGCCCCCTATACCAGGATTCACTTAACTTAACTGTAAAATCACGTCCATATTCTAAAGATAGATACATCTGCCCTCTACCTACAGAATCCTCTCCGGCCTAAACTTCAGAAAATCTCCGGAAACGAGATGATACGATATGCCATGATATTTCCCTCGGATACTGTCGTGATACCTGCTCTCCCCATGACAATGAGAGTACACCACGTGCTCCGTGTGATACTGCTCCGCCATCCGGGTAAAGGCACTCTCTTTCTCGATCACACTGGTGGGCGGGTAATGCAGAAACATGATAAATTTCCGGTATCCGTCCGCCGCAGCCGCGTCAAAGGACTGCTGTAATCTCGCGATTTCACGGTCGATCAGTTTTTCGGCGTGCGCTTCTTTCTCCTCATCCCAGCCGACGATTCTTCCTCGTCGGTCCAGATAAAAGGGACCTTCAAACGTATATCCCTTCGTCCCGACCAGTGCATAGTCCTCATAGACATAATAATTATTCTGCAAAAATGACAGCCGGCCCTGATATTCCCGGTTCAGCCTTACTGTCTTCTTCGCATCCCAGAACATATCGCGATTGCCGCGAAGCAGAATTTTCCGTCCCGGCAGCGCTTCAATAAAAGCCAGATCCTCCCGACACTCCTCCAGCTTCCTGCCCCAGGAATGGTCTCCGGTGATCACAAGCGTATCTTCCGGCTGAATCAGCCGGTTGCAATATTTTTGAATTTTCTCTTCATGCTTTTTCCAGACACTTCCAAATTGATCCATCGGTTTGTCTGCCTGGAAAGAAAGATGAAAATCTCCCATTGCGTATAATGCCATAAGTGCTCCTGTCTTTCCGGATCAAATCTCTGCCTTTTCATTTTTTTTCATCCTTACAATTACCATCCGATATCACACCAGAAAAATCTTCTCCAAAGAATCCCCGCCATCCCGGAATATCTCAATCCGGTCACAGTCCCCGCTGCGGTCTCTGAAAGCCGGAAATAAAAAGCCGCTCTCCGGTTTCCCCGGATTATAGTCCTGATCCACCTGGCAGACCGCACAGACCAGAAATGAATACACTTCCTCCGATTCTCCCTGCCACTCCCGGTCGCTGCCATGCAGCGGAACATCATAGTTCCCGTAAAACAGATAAAACGCGAAAGCCCCGGAGGAATGATATCTCTCTCCGACAAGTTCATAGAGAACGTCCAGCAAAGCGTCATTTTTTAAGCCGCAATCCAGAAGCGCCATCAGCATCTGCCAGACCGTTCCCGGTTTTTCATCCGCCGGGTCAAAGCGGTATTCTCGCAGTTGCTCATTTGTCCGGGAAAAAGGAATTGCTTTCGCGATTTCCAGGTTTGATTTCTGCTCCGCTGCGGTAAGCTTCTTAAAATGCCGGTTAAATGTTCCGTCTATGTAACCATCTTCATCAAAATACGCGCCTGCGATTCTGGAAAAGCAGTTTCGACTCAGTGTCATCCGCCGCGTGAGTTCCAGCATATCGTCACGATTAATTTGTCCTTGTTGGTGCATATCAATTATCTCCTATGTTCGGCACAAAGTGTTTCACCTATCACAGTCCAATTTCCAGGATGCTTTTTGTTTGCCAACCCGACATGTACATTATACAGCATCTTTCTTTTTTTGAATAGAAGGCACTCTGGACTTTTAAAGAATTTTCAAAAAAATGCTAATGTCTGCAAACTCCCATATGCGCACTCCTTCAGAAAAGTTTTTTTGCAACAAATCAACTCATAAATTGCACCGAAAAGGGCAATCTCCGCTACGACTATTTTTTCCCTATGGATGAGCCGGAAACCGTACTGTTAATCGATGAATGGGAGAATCAGGCAGCGATTGACAGACATCACGCGTCGCCAATGATGCCTTTTTCAAGCATGGATCTCGCAGCTGACAGGGAGATGTAATAGAGTTTTTCAGCGTTAAATTGTTCTTCATTCATGGCAGCTGCCTCCCTTAAACCGGTCTTTGATATAACACTCGTGAGAGCAGTACTTCCGGTGGGCATTCCCGTAAGCCGAGAAGTCTTTGCCGCAGCATGGGCAGGTGTAATTGTAAACAGCTTTCCGATGAACCGACTCCGGGTGGCTGTTCCACCATTTCTGTCGGCATTCCCCACAGCAGAATAGCTGTTTCTTTGTTTTGGGCTTCTGCTCAATAATGCCGCCGCATTCACGGCACCGAGGCTGTTCATCCTCAGATTTTTCCTTCCTGGAAATCCTGTGAAAGAAGCTCTTTAATGTATTTACCGAGATGCCTGTCTCTCTGGAAATCTGCGCGTAGGTGTGGCCTGCATCACGCAGTCTTAAAATGCTGTCGCATTCGTTTGTGGTCATAGCTTTTCGCCTCCAGTCTGAGGGAGGGTGCATCCTTCCTCATTTCCTAAAGGACAGGCTGAACGAAAAATTAAAAAAAGTGGATAAAAGGATTTTGAAGGACAGGCAATAAAAAATACCTGTCAGGGAAACCAATCCCCAACAGGCATTAGAATTTGTGTGTTTGATTTTTTTAATTATGAGCTTTCTCATATGTGAGTCTGATTTCTTCCGGCATATCTTCCGGCTTCATTGCTTTCAGTCGATTCTCATTTCCGTCCCGAATGGCCTGCTCATAATACCAGCATTTATACTTAAGAAGCGCAAGAACGCCTTTCATTCTTTCCATTTCCGACTCGACAGACTCTATCTGTTTTTCAAACAATTCTTTTCGCTTCTGATAAGTCGCATTACCCTGTTCGCACCATTCCATATATTGCTTGATGTCCTTAATCTCCAGACCGGATTTCTTTAGGCATTCTATCACGCGCAGAGTCTCAATTTCTCTGTCTGAGAATTTCCTTATGCCGGAAGAGCGCTGCAGGTTCGGAAAGAGTCCTTCTTTATCATAATAGTGAAGAGTAGAAATGGGCAGGTCAAACATCTCCGATACTTGGCCAATTGTGTACATAACAGATATAACCTCCAATTCAAAGAAAATTTTCAAATAAGGTATTGACCTAAAGTTAGGTTCAGGTATTAGAATGATGATATCACATGAAGAGCGAAGTGTCAAACAGATTCAGATTTTGATTTATGGCATTTCCTGTATCAGATTGGAGGCATTTGCATATGGAAAAAATAGTACAGACAGCAGGGCGGGATGCCCTTGGAAAATTTGCACCGGAGTTCGCGGACCTGAATGATAACATCCTTTTTGGAAAAGTGTGGAATGACGAAGACATCGATCACAAGACTCGTTGCATCATTACCGTGGTGGCACTGATGTCATCCGGTATTACGGATTCTTCTTTAAAGTATCATCTGGAAAACGCGAAGAAAGCAGGCGTAACCAGAAAAGAAATTGCGGCAATTATTACTCATGTTGCCTTTTACGCAGGCTGGCCGAAGGGCTGGGCAGTATTCAATATGGCAAAAGAAGTGTGGGCAGAGGAAATAGATGCGGAGCCAACTGATGCAAAAGCAGCACACGCGGTGGAGATGGTATTTCCGATTGGTGCGCCAAATGACGCTTTTGCGCAGTACTTCATCGGCAAGAGCTACCTCGCACCGGTATCCACCAGTCAGGTCGGTATTTTCAATGTGACTTTTGAGCCGGGATGCCGCAACAACTGGCATGTTCATCACGCTGATAAAGGCGGCGGACAGATTTTAATCTGCGTGGCCGGACGAGGATATTATCAGGAGTGGGGTAAAGACGCTGTGGAGATGAAGCCGGGAGACTGCATCAACATTCCGGTTGGTGTGAAGCATTGGCACGGCGCTGTGCCGGACAGCTGGTTCTCTCATCTCGCGGTCGAGGTGCCGGGAGAAAATGGCTCTAATGAGTGGCTTGAAGCCGTGGATGACAGCCAGTATGGAATTTTGAAATAATGATAGAATGCGAGGACATTTACTATGGCAAAGAAAGCATTAGTGGCATATTTTTCTGCAAGCGGAGTGACCGCTGCTCTGGCAAAACGACTGGCAGATGCAATCGGTGCAGACCTGCATGAAATCCAGCCGGAGGTTCCTTATACAAAAGAAGACTTAGACTGGATGAATAAAAACAGTCGAAGCAGCGTGGAGATGAATGATAAGTCTTTCCGTCCGCCGGTAGCAAACCGCGTAGAGAATATAAGCGATTACGACACTATTTACATTGGTTTTCCAATATGGTGGTATGTGGCTCCAACCATCATCAACACGTTTTTGGAGCAGTATGACCTGACCGGCAAAGAGATTATTCCCTTTGCAACATCAGGCAGCAGCGGCATGGGACGGACAAATGAAGAACTGAAGGCGTCCTGTAAAGGCGCGGTCTTAAAGGAAGGCAAGCGTTTCGCTGCCAATGCCGGTGCAGCAGAGCTTAAAGCCTGGGCAGAGAAAAATTGATGAAAGGAAGAAAAATATCATGGAATACGTAACATTATCAAACGGAGTCAAAATGCCAATTCTGGGCTACGGAGTATATCAGGTAACGCAGGAGGAATGTGAACGCTGTGTGCTGGATGCGCTGAAAGCAGGCTACCGTTCCATTGACACGGCACAGAGTTATTTTAATGAAGCAGAGGTCGGCTCCGCGATTCAAAAATCCGGAATTCCCCGTGAGGAGATTTTCCTTACTACAAAGGTCTGGATTGAAAATTATGGATATGAAGCTGCGAAGAAATCTGTACTTAAATCCATGCGTAAACTGCAGACAGATTATCTGGATTTATGTTTGCTTCATCAGCCATTCTCTGATTATTATGGTGCCTGGAGAGCGCTAGAGGAGTTATATGAGCAAGGCAAAATCAGGGCAATCGGTGTGTCTAATTTCTATCCTGACCGTCTGGTTGATATAGCATCATTTGCCCGAATTCGCCCAATGGTTAATCAAGCGGAAACACATCCGCTCAACCAGCAGGTGCTTGCGAAAAAATACATGGATAAGTATGGTGTGCAGATTGAAGCGTGGGCTCCTTTTGGTGAAGGACGCGGAAATATGTTCAGCAATCCTGCAATTGCCGCTATTGGAGAAAAATACGGCAAGACCGTGGCTCAGGTCATCCTGCGTTGGCACATACAGAGGGGAGTCGTTGTGATTCCGAAATCAACACATTATGAGAGGATGGCTGAAAACTTCGATGTTTTCGATTTCAGCTTATCTGATGAAGATATGGCGGCAATGGCAGCACTTGATAAGAAAGAAAGCTCGTTTTTCTCGCATTACGATCCAGCAATGGTAGAATGGTTTGTGCAAATGGTGGAAGAACGGAAGAATCGTTAGATATCCAGCGATAGCCTTTTTCAGCCTGCCGCCGGTACCGGGTTTTGGTCCTCTTGTACCCATTTTCAAAGCACCTCCTCTCCAAAGGGGCTATTCCCCTAAAAACTTTTGCGATTTTGTGCGCGTGCCCCCCCCGCACCGTTCCCTGGGAGAAGTCGAACAGAGATTTGCCCCGCCCCAGGGTCTCAAAAAATTATAAAAAATCACGAATTTGATTGGCAACGTAAACCAAAGCGACTATTATATGTTTGAAAGGAAGTGATTGCTATGGCTACAGCACCAACTCAAATTCGTATCGATTCCGATATCAAAAAGCAGGCAACAGACCTGTTCAGTGACCTTGGACTGGATATGTCCAGTGCAGTAAACATGTTTCTCCATCAGTGTATCCTTCGCGGCGGTCTTCCGTTCGCTGTCGAGATGCCTCGCTATGGCAAGCAGACTCTTGAAGCAATGGAAGAAGCAAGACGTATTTCCCGCGATTCTGACGTCAAAGGGTATACCAGCATGGAAGAGCTTAAACGGGCTCTGGACGATTAAATGTATATTGTGACGCTGACCGACTTTGTCAAAAGCACACAGCCGATGGCATGGCGGCGCTTTGAACGGATGTGTACCATCAACCCGGTGCGTCAGTTCTACAAGTCTTTTGAAAACGCTGTGACGCAGGATGGGCTTATCTCTGTTCTGCGCCACGGGTTCAAGCATCGCGGCATCAGCTTCCGTGTATGCTATTTCAAGCCGGAATCCGAACTGAACGATCTGGCGGTTGAAAATTATAATAAAAATGTGTGCCAGTGCATCCGGCAGTGGTATTACTCAGAGCAAAATCAAAACACCATTGATATGTTGCTTGCCATCAACGGCATCCCGGTCATCGCAATTGAACCGAAGAATCAGCTGACCGGGCAGGCCGCACTGAAACTGAAGACAGCACTTGCGGATGTTACAGATGCACTTCGAAGAGTATGCGGAACTGGAGCAGAAGGCAGTCGATGAAATCGAGGAGAAAGATATCAAAGCTGTTTCCGAGATATACTTTGACCCGGATGTCCGCAAGGCAAACGCTACTCAGGGCAAAATCTCGAATATCCTGAAACCTGTTGCAGACAGGTACAACCAGCTTAATCAAGAGCAGAGGTACCAGTTCCGCAGAGAAGTCCGCGCATTTGTAAAGTGGTATAATTACATCACACAGATTACGAGGATGTTTGACAAGGAACTGCACAACGAATATATACGAATTAACAGCGGATATTTTTATGACGAGTGCCAGCGCGGCAGCAGGATTTATTGGCGGAGCATCATTGAACGGCAATGCCCTGTGGCATGATGAAGAAGGAACGTCTTTGAAGCAGATTGAGGGATAATCCGCTGGGAGATTCAAAGATTATGGACTGCTATCCTTCCGGAAAGGAGCTTAGCGCTATGTCCAAATTGCCATACGAAAATGCATATTATAGATTCACAATCGGATGTGGTCGCATAAAAAAACTGCTGGAAGAAAACACGGTGGCTGATAGTGATTGAATTGGCTAAACACTGTTTAGCCAATTCGGAGGAGACTTTATGACAGATATGAATGAAAAATTTTTGAAAGAGATGGGGTAAAGAAGCTGTGGAGATGATACCCGGCGACTGCATCAACATTCCGGTTGGCGTGAAGCATTGGCACAGCGCTGCACCGGACAGCTGGTTTTCACATCTGGCCGTGGAAGTCCCGGCGGAAACGGATTCAACGAATGGCTGGAAGCTGTAGACAACACCCAATATGGCGTTTTGAAATAAGCATACATAACAACAGACATAGCAAGGGGAGGCATAAACCGCCTCCCTTTTCGGACTATACTCCCTATTTCACATAAAGTCTACGTTTACTTACATATTATCCTGCATACTTTCTTCCACAGTTATACTATAATCCAAAGCAATTTCAATACGCTTTCATACAATTTAAGAAAAAAACTTCATCCGTAATAAGCTTCCCCACCAGTTTTGCTCCGTTTACCATATCCGAAAGAAATGTATATTCCTCTTTCGAGTGAACCTGGTACATACCGCAGGAGAGAACGATTCCGTGAATTCCGTTTTTCACAAAATTGTTGTTATCGCTTCCGCCGAACGTCCGCCGCAGTTCACATGGAATTCCAAGCTCGCCGCACGCCGAGACAAATCTCTGCACCACGGGATCCGTCTCCTCTATTTGATACGTTTCCATCTGCACCATCGTATCCACACGCGCATCCGCACCGAACTCCTCTGCCGTCTCCCGCGCCGTCTGTTCGACGAATTTTATAATCTGAACCGCTTTTTCATGATTATAGCTTCTCACCTCACCCCGGCAGGTACAGGATGCAGGCACGATGTTCGTCGTCCCGCCTCCCTCAATCTGTCCGACGTTCATCACAGTTTCCTCATCAACGTGCCCCAGCTTCAGTCTGCAGATGATCTCACTCATGACGCGGATTGCGTGGATTCCTTTTTCCGGCTCAAAGCCCGCGTGGGCCGCTTTCCCAATCACCCGGATTTCAAACGTCAGCAGAGACGGCGCCTGCAGCGCGGCGCTTCCGATTGCACCGCTCATATCCAGCACATAAGCCTCTTTCGCACGAATCCGGCTAAAATCAAACACCGCCGACCCGCGGATATGCATCTCCTCCCCGATGGGAAACAGCACCTCGATATCCCGATGCGGCAGTCCGGCTTCCTTTACACTTCGGATACCTTCCAGAATCTCGACCATGCCGCTGACATCGTCTGATCCCAGCACGGTCTCCCCGGCAGACTCAATCCGCCCGTACTCCTTTACCAGCGCCTTCTTTCCGATGCCCGGCTGCACCGTGTCCATATGGGCTGACAGCAGAATCGGCTCACCCGGAAGCTGGCCTTTTAAGAAACCGTAGAGATTTCCCGCGTTTCCGCCATAATATCTCCCGGCGTCATCCTCCTCCACCACAAAGCCCAGTTCCTCCAGCTTTTTCGTCAGGCAGTCCGCCATCTGTCGTTCGCGATAACTGACAGAATCAATCGCGGTCAGCTCCAGAAACTCATTTAAAATTCTTTCCTCCGATTCATTACGAATCGTCTTCTTCTCCTCCATGTCATCTCTCCCCACAAAAAAATCAGCGACTACAAAAACAATATCTGACCATGAAATCATTCCTGTTATTCTTTTTCCTGTTCCCGCAACCACGCCTTACGCCTCTGCCACGCCATAAACAGGCAGCACCCGACTCCGATCGCGCCTCCTGCAAGTCCTATCAGAATAACCGGCAGGTTTTCCCGAAAAGATTCCCCCTGCATCGCTTTCCATCCGCCGGATACTAACAAAGAACCTCCCACTGTCAGGGCAAATGTCGCCGCTCCGCTGATTCCCTCAATCCACATATTCGTGCGGCGGAATTCATAGGCCGGAATCGCCTTATGCAAATATTCCGTTATGACACAGAGCACAATCGCAATCATCCAGAAAGAGCAGTTTGTCGCATTCAGTTCCGGCATAAACGTATCTTTTGGCAATAGAAAGGGCAGAACGATACCCAAAGCAGCCAATACATCCAGCACACACACAGCAATTTCCAGACGATACAGGCGTTTTGGCCCGATCGCTTCCACAAGCATGCGCTCCGTAACAAGATGATACTCTTCCGCCTCAATATGCTGTCCTGCCAGCAATTCACTCACGGTTACCCCCAGACAATCACCAAGCGGCTCCAGCAGCGAAATATCCGGGAACGATTTTCCACGCTCCCATTTCGAAACTGCCCGGTCCGACACCCCGACCTGCTCGCCCAGCTGCTTCTGCGTCCACCCTTTTTCTTTCCGACATGCGGCGATAAAGCTACCTGTCTTTTGCATATCAATCATTCCCCTGCTCCCCCTTTCGCGCCGGTGAGACTTGTCTGCTTAAACAGATGATACCATGATTTTCGCAAAAACGCACTCAACTGTTAGTAGAACAGGTAAGTTTCCTGATCAGGTTTTATCAATCGGATAAGAAATCCAGCAGATTTCGATGAATCACTCCGTCTCTGGAAAAATCAAATTTATCCATGGAAATCACATATTTCGTCAAAACAAAAGATGTTCGATGTTTTTTGAATATAATTTGTTTCAGCAAATTATAGACACGATGTTTTTTGAAAATATTTTCCCTTTTTTATGGTTCTGATTTTCCATTCTCTGACAAACCCTCTGACGGTTTCACTGATTCTGCTTTTCCTTGTAAACCCTTCGGGAACAGCCACATGGCAAATGTAGTTAATGCTATTCCAAAAACTGCCGACATTACAAAGCACCTGTCGTAACAGGTTATGATTGCATCGGAAGAAAAAGCTGCGATCAGATTCACAAGCATATGAATGGTAATCGTATTTTCCCTGCCCTTCAGAAATTCCCCCGCAGCAAATCTTTTCCCACTCCGAAGAATTCCCGCAACATGTTATTAGGTAAGTACAGCGGATCAATGCCCGCCGCAATTCCACAGACATGCTCCATCCCCAGATGCTTCGCCAGGTGTACGCTGCGGAACACATGAAAATTGTTCGTCACAATCCCCACGGTATCCGTTTCCATATCAAAAAAGGCACTGCTGAACCGCAGGTTTTCCTCCGTGTTCAGCGACTCTGCCTCCACAAGGATACGGTTCGATGGAATTCCCTTCTTCACCAGGTATATATACATTCCCTCTGCTTCCGCATATGGCTCATTTTTCCCCTGTCCGCCGGAGACGATACAGATTGTGTCCCCGTTTTCGATCAGATACTCATAAGCTGCATCCAGCCGATATTCCAGCACATCACTGGGGCCGCTTTCATATACCTGCGCCCCCAATACGATGATATAGTCCAGCCCATCTTCCCCTTCCGCAAAAAATCCGCTTATAATGCAGCCCTCCACCGCAGCAAAAACCAGGATTGCCAGCGCAATGACCACAGCCAGGATCCGCCGGAGCACACCCGGAATTTTTGTCCAGATCTGAACATGCACGCCGACCGCCAGTAAAAAGAAGAGAACGCCGAGCGCCAGCCAGAGAACAAAGGTATAGGTTCCGGACTGGACACGGTATACGAAGGCGCCATAAATCAGACAAAACAACCCGATGATACCGATTATAATTTCTATCTTTCGCATAATATTTTCTCCTGTCTCATCCATTTTATCGCCTCCCGGCATATAAGGCAATCATGAAGTCGTTCTCTGCACTGATTCCATACTCTGCTGACGGCCAGATCCGCCGCCAGATCCTCTGCCTCTGTCTGCCGGCACAATTTTCCCTTGCAGGCATCGCCTGTCCTGTGATATATTAGTACGGTTGCATAAGTATGTCAGCGGTTCTGCCTTGCAGCTACAACCGCCCCTTCACAAAAAACACACACGACATTTTCAACACAAAAGGATACACGCAATGGATAATAAGAACAGTTCCATCTTTCAGAAAACATTCATGGTCTGGATCTGCGCCCTGGCCTGCACGGCGCTCTGGGGCAGCGCATTCCCCTGCATCAAGATCGGCTATCGCCTGTTTGCGATTAAATCCTCGGACACGGCATCGCAGATTCTCTTTGCCGGCATCCGTTTTTTCGGTGCCGGAATACTGGCGCTTCTGATGGGCAGCGCAGGGCAGAAAAAAATCCTGCTGCCGCACGGAAACTCCATCCACAGAATCTTAATTCTCTGCTTGTTCCAGACAGTCCTGCAGTATCTCCTCTTTTACATCAGCATGGCACACATCACCGGCGTAAAAGGCTCCATCCTCCAGGGTACCAACGTGCTTTTTTCCCTGCTGATTGTCTGCCTGATTTTTCGCACGGAAAACCTGACCGCATTGAAAACAGTCGGCTGTGTGATTGGTTTCCTGGGCGTGATCGTAATCAACTTCACCGGCGGCGGACTGAGCCTGGATTTCAGCCTGTCAGGCGAAGGATTTATGATCCTGGCGTCCCTCTCCAGCTCTTTTTCCGCCGCGTTCTTAAAGCAGTTCTCCAGATATGAGAACCCCGTTGTCTTAAGCGGTTATCAGTTTCTGATCGGCGGCGCTATCCTGGCCATCGTCGGTTATGCCTGCGGCGGACGCTTAAGCGGCTTCACACCAGTCTCCGTAATACTACTGCTCTATATGGCTTTCATCTCCGCAGCAGCTTACTCACTCTGGGGCATCCTCCTGAAATACAACCCGGTTTCCCGGATTACCGTTTTTATGTGCATGACGCAGATATTCGGCGTTGCCTTTTCCGCGCTCTTTTTGAGAGAAACGAACTCCCTCGGATGGCAGACGGTCGCTGCGCTGGCACTGGTCTGCGCCGGGATTGTCTTGGTAAATCGCAAAACATCATCTGCAAGAGAAACCGGTTAACAAGATACAACATTTTGAATATAATATTTAAACCAGCTGGCACTGTCAATATAAACACTGCTTTTATATCTGACAACCAGCTGGTTTTATCATATCACTTTCGGCACTGATTCCATGCATTCACTTCATTCATCTCTTTGTCAGCTCCGCGAACTCCGCCTGCGCCGCTCTCGCCAGATCTGCCGGCGCAAGCTCAATCTGTGAACCGATCCGCCCGCCGCTCACAATGATCGTCGGCTGACCTTCCGCGGAACGATCAATGCGGGTCACATACTGCTTCTTCATGCCGACAGCTGTGCAGCCGCCGCGAATATAACCGGTAACCCGGTTAATGTCTTTCACATGAATCATCTCCACGCTTTTCTCACCCACGACCCGCGCCGCTTTTTTCAGATCCAGCTCCTCGGCAATGGGAATCACAAAAACAAAATAATTTTTGCTCGCTCCCACTGTCACCAGCGTCTTAAACACCTTTTCATGCGGCAACCCCAACCTGTCTGCAATCTGCAGACCGTCCACAAATTCCTCACACTCGTACGTGTATTGCTGAAACGAAATCTTCATCGACTCCAGAATCCGCATCGCATTTGTTTTTATTTCCTTCTTTTTTGCCATGTCATCTTCTCCAAAGCGTTTTTCATTACAATGCCTCGTCTAAATAGTTAATAATTATCCACATAATAGGCACTTAAGAACGAAATCTTGCGCAAAATGGCAAAATTTCTATTCCGGTTTATCCCGGTTAGGTAGAGGCAACTTCATCTGTGGCATCCGTCTCACAGTTATACCCACCCTCATCCGTAAACACAAAATATTCATCCGTCGTTCCCGAAAAAACAACGCCATCACCATAATCAACCTCATACGCCACACGGAATTCTTCCCCCGGCTCTACAGCAGGAGACAACGCTTCGACATTCAGTTCAAACTCAGCCCTGCCCTCCCATACTCGTCATATACCTGCAGCCCGTTGTCAGCAGCAAACTGCCGGAGGATCGTGCGCTGGGTCTCGATGCTGACACTGTCGCCATAATTCTCATCGTCACGGCTCAGCCTCATATAAAGTGCGGTATTGTATCGTGATGGTTGTTTCATAAAAAATGTTCCCTCCTTTACTTGAAACAACCCACGCTTACCATATGCTTTTGTTTCAATCAGTATATCGCAGGCGTGAGCTGGGTACAAGGTTGAAATTATCATTGTCCTTAAAATTCTTCCTGTCTGCTCCTCTGGGGTTATGATGCGATAGAGGATGGTCTGCTTCCCGCATTGCGGATCGCGTAACGGATGGCTTCCTCCGCGGCCTGATGCCTCTTTATGAAGCCCTGCATTCCAGCCGGTGGAAGCATCCTGTGAAATAATCATGCATTCTGAATATCCTGACCCGGATAAACCGGAATAGAAATTTTGCCATTTTTCGAACAAAATCGTTTATTAAAGCCAAAACCGGACTGGCATTTTTTTATTCTTACACTCAACGAGTATCGGAAAATCATATCAGGTTTTGTTGGACTGCGGCATTGATTTTAATCGCCTGATCAATTCCCAGATGTATTCCAACGGTTCCACCAGGTCATCCGCAATCTGTTCCGGAGATTGCCCTTTTGCAAGTTTCTTTTGAATCAGGTCGAGTAATTTTTTTCTTCGCCTTGCGAAATGCCTTTTTTCGCCTTCGCGAAAGATAGTTGTTGCCTCAGTTTCTAATATTCTGCCGCCCATAACAGATTTCACTCCCTCCATGATGTTGTCATATTTTGCTGCGAGATTTTCCACGTTTTTCGTGGACATCTCGATGATTAATTTCCGGTAATAATAGCTTAACTTATTTTCTGATACAAGGTCATCCAGACGTTTCGCGATAAATGAAAACTCTTCTTTCAGCGCCTCCAGCTTTTCCTCATCTGCATTATACTCCTCCAGATGCTTGTCGTAGGTGAAGATGTAGAACGGAATCAGAAAGAGCAGATTTTTCTCGAACAGCTCTTCCAGAGAGTAGTTCTGCGTCTTCATCACCGGCACGTCAATCACGAGCGTGCCGTTTGGCGCGGTGATCTCCAGATACATCATATCCGGAGTATTTCTGTTGCTGCGTAAAAACAGGACAGCGCAGTTCGGAATTTCTACTTTCAATGTGTCGCCGACTGTATCGCTTTCGTCCAAAGCAATCTGTGTGGCATATTCAAAGATCCTGACCAGCATGCTGTTGTCCGGCGTGCTCTGGCATTCCATCAGGTACCTTTTTGTCTTAACTCCGATGATAGTGAAGCTGGAATCCGTGATACGCTCGCCTTCAATGCCATCCTGCTTGTTGATGAAATGCTCATTCGGTGTGAACACGACCTGTTCATCACCGGTGAAATCTTCTCCCAGTACCTCGAATATTAACCAGTGCATTTCGTAACCTTTTACTTACGCTCTTTCACTAAAAAACATTGTTAAATATCTGTGGACAATCAAGCCTCATCGTTAGCTTTCATATTTTCCCTCATCTCCTGAAGCTGTGGATAGTACTTCTTAAGGGGATAAAATTTCAAGAGGAGCGCCAACAGAAATGCAACGATTGCTGGTATTCCGAATCGTATCATATTAAGACCAATCATTACAGATTCCGGCTGTTGTCCTACTGCTCCCGCAACATATCCCGTTGCTGCAAGAATTGCCAGGATACCTGAATTCACAAACGTTCCGCCACATTTGTTAGCAAATCCTTTGATAGAAGAAATTATTCCATTCAGAGTGTTTCCATCTTTCATCTGTATAAAATCTATCGTGTCATTTACAAGAACATTGACCAGAGCATTGGACATTGCACTCATTGAAGTTGCGAGGAAGGAAATCACATATAACAGAATCAGGCTTTCTTTACCTAAAATAAAAGCAAGTACATATAAAACTCCCGTAGCAAGCTGAGTCACCATAAGAGCCCTGTGTCCCGTCTTAAAAATTCTAAGTGCAATCGGAAGCAGTACAGCCATGGAAAGCAGTGCTCCGCCGGAGAGAACCAGCATATACGATGTGATCAGGTCCGGTCTTCCTGCATAGTACATAATATAATATACGGAAGAAGAAAACATCAGACCATATCCAATTGCTACTAAAAACCATGTCACCATAACCGGATAAATTTCTTTGTGACTGAAAAACATCTTCAGTTCTTTTGCAAAAGACTGGCTTTTATCAATCGGTTTTAAATATTTCTCTTTTGCTGTAGCAAACAATCCCCAAAAAGCAATTATCCCAAGGATTCCATAAATAACCATCAACGGAACATAGCTTCCATTCGTCCATTCAAGGAAATTAGTAGTAAATGAAGATGCAATCAGGTATGCGATCGCTGTAATGGCTCCTCCCAATGAAATGATTGAGTTCCTCTCCTCATTATTTTTTGTACATGCAGGGAGAATAGCCATATGAGGCATAGTCAGAATAGTAGTTGTCATTCCAAACAAAATATAAAATACCGCAATATAAACAACTTTCTGAGTGGATGTTAATCCTTGCGGATTCAGGAACAGCATGATGCTTACAAATGCAAAAAGCACTGGAAAGATTGTGTAATATGGACGGTAACGTCCCATCTTTGTATTTGTCCGATCCGCGATAGCTCCCATTAGCGGATCGTTTATAATATCCCACACACTTCCCAGCAGCAGGATGAGAGAAGCAGCGCCAGCTGCAATTCCAACTGTGTCGGTCAGAAATACCGATAAATAACTTACAACTGTGGCATATATCAACTGTGGCCCTCCATAATTGGATGTAGCGTGAAACCACTTAAATGCGGTAGAGCATTCTCTGTTCTTGATTTTCGCTTTTTTGTTTTCTTCCATTTTAGATTCACTCCTATTTTTATTTTTTTCAAAATAAAGGCGTGCCCCTTTTATGATGACGCTGGAGATATGTCGGGAAAAGGAGCATTTATACTCCTTTTATCAGTTTTCCCCGGACGAACAGTACCGTCATATTATGAGCAAACGGGAATATCTTGACTTTCTCAAAAGGCCACAGCATTTTCAGCTATCTATCATCCTCATGTATGTGCTGTCCGGGGAAGTTACCCTTCACATCGAAAAACAAAGTTTTACCTATCATGCAGGAGACTGCATTATCATGAATCGGAACATCCTTTTTAAAGAAGATTTCTTCGGTGATTTTGAACTGGTATTTTTTGGTTTTAAGGAAAAATATTTTGAGATGATGATTGCAGAGGAGGAACAAATTCTGAAAGAGATTTCAGATAATTACAGACGCTACCTGTTTTCCCCCCTCATCCAGATGTTAAGAAATACGCAGAAAGACAGCTTCCGGTATCAGAAAATATATTTTGACTGCTCCCCTAATGTTCCTGTTAAGACCCTTTTGAACAAAATAAACCCCCTATTTAACACAATCTTATCTGAAATGCTGGATAAAAAACCCGGCTCTGTATATATGATTCGAGGCTATGTGCCGCAGGTTTTGTCT
>JAJBTR010000410.1 GCA_020860745.1 Lachnospiraceae bacterium
GAATAAAGGATACACGTATTTCCATGAATTATACGCAGAATGAACTTGCACAACTGGCGGGAGTTTCTGCCATCACTCTTTCCAGGTTAGAACGTGGGGAGAGTGTAAGCATGGAAAATATGATAAATGTTCTGCGTGTGTTGGGATCATTACCAAATATGGAGTTGTTGTTGCAGGAACA
The DNA here is from genome assembly GCA_020860745.1 of Lachnospiraceae bacterium. Taxonomy (GTDB): domain Bacteria; phylum Bacillota; class Clostridia; order Lachnospirales; family Lachnospiraceae; genus Eubacterium_I. The sequence continues at coordinate 182 of JAJBTR010000410.1, forward strand.
GGGAATACGGCCAACGGACGTCGCGGATCATAAAGGGAAGAGAAAGCGTGTTTCCAGGTCAAAGGAAAATGCGGAAAAGAATACATGGATGTGGGGAGATGAGAGTGAATGAGTGTGGCGGAAGTATTTTTGCGGGGAACAAGGATTGGAGCTGTACAGCAGAATGATGTGGCCAGCGTTCCGATTTTTAATTATGATCCTCTTTTTTTAAATAGTGGAATAGAGGTTTCTTCATTGGTAATGCCATTAAACAGGAGAACCTCTTCGTGCCCGGCGGTAGCCGAGGAAACTTTTCATGGGCGTCCCGGGGTGCTGGCTGATTCCCTGCCTGATAAATATGGCACACGACTGATTGAGAAGTATTTGTCGGAACAGGGCAGAAACCTGTCATCATTGACGGCTGTAGAGCGTCTTTTGTATACCGGAAAAAGAGGAATGGGAGCGTTGGAGTATGTTCCTACGTCGGATTATGCCAGCGTAGAAGATACCTCTATTCAGCTTTCCGCTCTGGTGGAACTTGCTTCCGAAATTTTAAGTGCCAGAGAGGGTGTACACATCACGGACAGTGATCATGTAATGGAGCAGATTATTAATGTCGGCACCTCGGCAGGCGGTGCCCGGGCGAAAGCTGTTGTCGCGTGGAATCCTGAAAGCGGAGATATTCGTTCCGGTCAGATTGAGGCCGGAAAGGGATATACATACTGGCTGATTAAGTTTGACGGAGTGAAAAATAATAAGGATAAAGGGGAAAAGGCAGACGGAGTTTCTTATACAAGAATTGAGTACGCGTATTATCTTATGGCACAGGAAGCCGGCATAGACATGAATGAATGCAGGCTGTACCAGGAGGATGGGTATTACCATTTTATGACAAAACGGTTTGACAGAAATGATATGGGGGAAAAACTTCATATGCAGTCTCTGGGAGCATTGGCACATTATGATTACAATATGCCGGGAGCATACAGTTATGAACAGGCATATGATGTGATGAACCGTATTGGTCTGGGACAGAAAGCTGCCGGGCAGATGTTTCGACGGATGGTGTTTAATGTCCTGGCGAGAAATCAGGATGATCATGTAAAAAATATTTCTTTTCTTATGGATAAGAGTGGAAGATGGTTTCTGGCACCTGCGTATGATATTACATATGCAAATGATGCAGGTAACAGGTGGGTGGCACGACACCAGATGTGTGTGAACGGAAAAACTGAAAATATTACCGGAGAAGACATGACAGCATGTGGGCGGCGAATGAACCTTTCCAAAGCAAGAGTCAATAGAGTGATAGAAGAAGTGAAACTGGCTTTGGATAGCTGGAGTCGATGCGCAGAGAAATCCTTTCTTAGAGAAGAGGATATGGAGTATATAAAAAAACAGTTTGTTCTTCTATGATTATGATTGTGGAGAAACTGATATGAGAAAAACAGCATTGACAATTGCCGGCAGCGACTGCAGCGGCGGAGCCGGCATTCAGGCAGATATTAAGACGATGATGGCGAACGGTGTCTACGCCATGAGTGCGGTCACGGCGCTGACGGCGCAGAACACAACAGGCGTAGCTGCCATACAGGAATCCGCGCCGGAGTTCCTGGCGCAGCAACTGGATTGTGTTTTTACGGATATTTATCCCGATGCGGTGAAAATAGGAATGGTTTCTTCCGCGGAACTGATCCGGGTGATTGCGGAGAAACTGAAGTTTTACCATGCAAAAAATATTGTGGTAGATCCGGTGATGGTGGCTACCAGCGGATCCCGCCTGCTGAGCGGGGAGGCTCTGGATACATTGCAAAATCAGTTGCTTCCCCTGGCAACCGTGGTAACACCGAATATCCCGGAGGCGGAAATTCTCGCGGACCAGAAAATCACCTGTGCGGAGGATATGATTGCAGCGGCACGGAAGATCAGTGAGACCTGGCGTTGCGCTGTGTTGCTGAAAGGCGGGCATAGTCTGAATGATGCCAATGATCTGCTGTGCCGTTGCAGCGCTTTGACTGTGGGACATAGTGATGTCAGAAGTGATGGTACACAAAATGCTTTCGGAAATGATGAAAAGGATAATATCTCAAAGGATGAGAAAGGTCGGGAAAATGGAAATATTCATAATTCGGAAATACTTACCTGGTTTTATGGGAGGCGCGTAGAAAACCCGAATACCCACGGAACCGGCTGTACGCTCTCCAGCGCCATTGCCGCTAATCTGGCGAAAGGCTGTGACCTGGAGGAGGCAATATGCCGCGCCAAGGAATATCTCTCCCGTGCCCTGGAAGCTATGCTGGATCTGGGAAAAGGCAGCGGACCGCTTGATCATGGATTTATGTGCGACGGCTGAGCGATGAAGCGGTCAGCCGCGATCAGGGTCAGGCCCCAGCGATCAGCCGCGATCAGGGTCAAGCAATCTGGGTCAGGCCCGGTAAAAAAAGAATAAATATTAATAAAATTTTATAAATATTGCCGGAAAAATGCGAAGATAAAGAATTTTCCGGATTTTTAATAATTGAACAAGTGACAAAGCGGTTTTTCCTATGATATACTTAGCACGATTTTAAGA
>JAJBTR010000104.1 GCA_020860745.1 Lachnospiraceae bacterium
GTACAGAAAAGCAACATACCGGACCTGTCCAACCTGGTCCTGATGGTGACCATGCCGGTGACGGTGTTCTGCTCCATCGTTGATCAGCAGGGCAAGACCAGCTCCAGCCCGTACTGGCAGATTTTTGTGGGAGTCGCGCTTTTGCACGGTTTATCCGGACTTCTGACATTTTTCCTGGTGAAGGCGATGCATATCCCCGAAAAAGAGCAGGGCGTCTGGATCTACAGCTGTATGCTGGCGAACAACGGTTTTATGGGACTTCCGCTTGCGCTCTCTGTGTTCGGGAGCGAGGGCATGTTTCTGATGGCGCTGGGCAATGTGGTCACCAATCTCGTGATTTTTTCCGTGGGAATCAAGCTTCTGACCTGGCATTATGATATTAAGGATAAGCTAAGCTTCCGGAAAATGTTTGCCAATAATATCAATATTGCGGTTGTGGTCGGATTTGTATTCCTTCTTGCGAATATCCCGGTGCCTGATGTGGTGGACCAGCTTTTGAGCTATCTCGCCAACATTACCAGCGGCCTGTCCATGCTGGTCGTCGGGTTATCCCTGTCCAGGCTGGCGTTCCGTGAAGTGTTTCAGGATAAGAAAATGTTTCTTCTGGCGGCGCTTCGCCTGCTGGCGATCCCGCTGCTTTTGATCGCGATACTTCGGGTGCTTCCTTTTGAGGTAGATGAGCTGACAAAGAATATCCTGATCCTGACGGCGGCTCTGCCGACTTCCTCTGCGCAGTCCATGATCACGGAGCAGTATCACACCAACACATCGGCGGCAGCCCGCTCGGTTTTTGTCACGACGCTGTTCAGCGTGGCGACGGTGCCGCTGATTATGATGCTGGCGTTGTGATTTTGCAGACTCGAAAAATTTATTATAGAAAAAAGTAGATTTATTTCATTCGACCATGTATAATGGTTATGTTTTTTGATAAATGGATAGAAGTGACTGGTTCAGGGAGGAAGAGTAGATGGCAGTAAAATACGTTTTTGTGCTCGGCGGTGTGGTTTCCGGCCTCGGAAAGGGTATCACGGCGGCATCCCTCGGACGCCTGCTTAAGGCGCGGGGATACAAGGTGACAATGCAGAAGTTTGACCCGTATATTAATATCGACCCGGGGACGATGAATCCGATTCAGCATGGAGAGGTATTCGTCACAGACGATGGAGCGGAGACCGACCTGGATCTGGGACACTATGAGCGGTTTATCGATGAGAGCCTGAGCAAGAAGTCCAATGTCACCACGGGAAAGGTGTACTGGACGGTGCTGCAGAAGGAGCGCCGGGGCGACTATGGCGGAGGCACCGTGCAGGTGATTCCGCACATTACGAATGAGATTAAGAGCCGGTTTTACCGCGATTATACGACGGAGGAGACGCAGATTGCCATCATTGAAGTGGGCGGAACCGTCGGCGATATCGAGGGACAGCCGTTCCTGGAGGCAATCCGTCAGTTCCAGCACGAGGTCGGACATGAGAATGCCATTATCATTCATGTGACTCTTGTGCCGTACCTGCGCGCATCCGGCGAGCTGAAGACGAAGCCGACCCAGATGAGCGTCAAGGAACTGCAGGGGATGGGGATCCAGCCGGATATCATTGTCTGCCGCACGGAGCATGAACTGGACGAGGGAATTAAGGATAAGATTGCCCGTTTCTGTAATGTCCCGAAAAATCATGTATTGCAGAATCTGGATGTGGAGTACCTCTATGAGGCTCCGATTGCCATGGAAGGGGAGCATCTGGCGGAGGCGGCCTGCAGCTGCCTGAATCTGCCCTGCCCCGAGCCGGATCTGACAGACTGGAATGAGATGATCGACGCATTGCGGCATCCTGCCGGTGAGGTGGAAGTTGCTCTGGTCGGCAAATACATCCAGCTTCATGACGCATATATCTCTGTCGTTGAGGCTTTAAAACACGGCGGTATCGCTAACCGCGTGTCAGTGAATATCCGCTGGGTGGATTCCGAGCAGGTGAATGAGGATAATGTGAATGAAGTGCTGGCCGGTGTACAGGGAATCCTGGTGCCGGGCGGTTTTGGCGACCGGGGCATCGACGGCAAGATTGTCGCAATCCGATATGCGAGAGAGCATGAGATTCCATACCTTGGTCTTTGCCTTGGCATGCAGCTGGCGATTGTCGAGTTTGCGCGGCATTGTTGCGGATTGGAAGGTGCCCACAGTATTGAGCTGAATCCGGATACCAGATATCCGGTTATCGCGCTGATGCCGGATCAGGATGGGGTGGAAGACATCGGAGGTACGCTTCGCCTTGGCGCTTACCCATGTATCCTGGATAAAAAAAGCAAGGCATATACCGTGTACGGTGAGGAGACAATCTACGAGCGCCATCGTCACCGCTATGAGGTGAACAATGATTATCGGGCGATTTTAAAAGAACACGGCATGAATCTCTGCGGTTTGTCTCCGGACGGGCGCATTGTGGAGATGTTGGAATTGCCGGATCATCCGTGGTTTATTGCGACACAGGCACATCCGGAGCTGAAGTCCAGACCAAATCGTCCGCATCCGCTGTTTGCCGGGTTTATCGGGGCCGCGCTGAAGTATCAGAAGGAAGAAAGGAACTGTGAAGATTAATTCTTTCACAGTTCCTGACATCACAGGGAAGATCATGCTGAGTATGAACAGACGGCATGGTCTTTCTTCTTTTTTCAGACAAAGTTCCAACTGTGCGGTTGAAATCTGATGTTTTATCTGGAAGCAATTTATTGCCATT
>JAJBTR010000229.1 GCA_020860745.1 Lachnospiraceae bacterium
TTTTTGAGCCGCAAAATAAAAAAATGAAACGCTTATTGGGTCAGATGACCCGATAAATGACCCAATAAACAGAAGGGAGTGACCCTTTATTTATGAAAAAAATAATAGAGACCGCGCTCCCTTTGAAGGCACTAAGCGTGTCTGCGATGGGAGATAAGGTACATAAAGGTCATCCGGGGAATATGCACTTGTGGTGGAACCGAAGTCCTGTAGATTCATCAGCGGCCTTGCTGGCAGCGGATCTTCTGGATGATCCGGCTGATGAGGAAGGCGAGAAAAGAAGGAAAATATCTGCCGAGTTATCTCAGATTGCAGGAGGCAAGGGAAATCTTCCTGCCATTCAGAATCTGGAGGAATTTCCGATTGTATGTGATCCATTTTCCAGTTTTGGTGGTCTTACGCTTGCAGCACAGAAGGTTGGGCTGCAGGTTCAGGCAGGAGATCTGAATGCAGTGGCTTGTCTGCTTACAAAAGCAGCAGCGGAGATACCTGCCGGATTTTTGAACGAAAAAGCAGTTCACCCGGATGTAGAGAATAAGTTTTACTTGCGCGAAGCAACGAGCCAGGCGGACGTGCTTGCACGGACATCTGGCGACTGCCGCGAGAGCCAAATACCATGTAAGTCTGAAGACTTTTCGAGACGTAAGGAGGTATTTGGCTCTTGCGCAGAAGGTCTGGCTGCGGATGTCGCGCATTATGGGAAGTGGCTTCGGGATACCGTCGAATACAAGATGAAAGATGAGTATCCATTGGTGCGGATTCCGGGAGCAAAAGAGGAAGCCCTCGAGAGGATTCGTGATGGCCATTCGGCCGAAAAAGAGGACGCGCCGGCTTATGCCTGGATCTGGGTGAGGACGATGAAATGCCCGAATCCGGCCTGTGGCTGCAGGATGCCTCTGGCGGGCAGTTATGTATTGTCGAAAACAGCAGGGCATGAGTATTGGGCAGAACCGGAGATCCAGGATAAAAAGATCCGGTTTCAAATCCATCAGGGGATTTGCCCGAAGGAGAAAGAGACAAATAAGCATGGGAGTGCAGGGGCAAAATTTCAGTGTCCGGTGTGCGGTGAGATTACAAAGGATGAATTTGTAAAGAAAACAGGGAAAGAAGGCGGACTGGAGATCCAGCTGATGGCGGTATGCGTGCAGACGAAAGATGGAAGAATGTACGTGGAGCCGGATCAGAGGCAGATGGATGCAGCTAAAACATTACTTCCGGATGAATTACCGATTGGTTCGCTCCCGAATAATACCAGATGGTTTAGCCCGCCGGGATTTGGCCTGACAGAATATACAGATTTATATACGCCGAGGCAGCTGCTTTTGATGACAACCCTGTGTGATTTGCTTCCTGAGGTTATGTCACAGGTATCCGAAGATGCCATTGCAGCGGGAATGACAGAGGATAAGGTTCCGTTGTCGGAAGGAGGCACAGGAGCCTATGCATACGGCCAGGCGGTTGGCGTTTATCTTGCGCTAGTGATTGGAAAACTGGCAAATTTTCAGTCTTCGATCTGTACATGGGATAATCGAAAGGGAAATATCCGGGCGGCGTTTACCAGGCAGGCAATTCCGATGACATGGGTTTTCGGAGAAGGAAATCCATTTTCGACTGTCACAGGAAATTTTAATACCATGCTGCAGAATGTAGTGGAATCGGTTGCCGGATTTTCTGCGGCAGTTCCGGCGAAAGTGGAGCAGGCGAATGCGGTGACTATGGAATTTCCTCAAAATTCTGTTCTGTTTACGGAGCTTCCTTATTATGATAACGTGGGATATGCGGATCTGTCCGATTATTTTTATATCTGGCTGAGAAGATGTTTAAAGGATGTTTATCCGCAGCTTTTTGAGAAGGTTGTGACCTCGAAGGAAGAACTTTCTTCTATCCCGGAGCACTTTGATGGAGACGGTGCAGAGGCAGTCAAAGAATATCAAAACGGGATCAGGCGGATGCTGCAAAACTTCCACCAGGCATCCTCTGAGGAATATCCGTCCGTTTTGTTTTTTGAATACAGCAAACAGGACGAGGAAGCTATTCGTTCCGATGGAAAAATGGAAGAAATGACACCGCTTGAACAGTTGCTGGACAGCATGATCCAGGCAGGATTTATGGTTACGGGTGTGTGGCCGGTCCGGACAGAAAAGGCGAATCCGCGGTTCGATTCGGTAAGAATTGCAGTTGTGTTTTGGAAAAAGAAAGAAGATGCGCAAGGGGCGACACGCAGAGGTTTCATCAATACGATGAAGCGGGAACTGCCTGGTATGCTGGACATTTCTTTTTCGGAGGATATAGAGGATGAGGATAAGCCGATTGCAGGGCTGGGCAGCGGATTATCCATATTTACGGGATATAAAAAGGTAATCAATGCGGATGGTTCAGACATGAGCATTCACGATGCGTTGTGTTTGATTCATCAGGAGATAAGAGATTATACTGAGAAAGCCCTGTCAAGCGGCCAGGAATGAGCCGTGCTTGCACGAGCGAATGGCTGGACATTTGACAGGCAAGACGGTATGGGCAAGTAGGCCGATTAGGCCGGATTGCGAATAACGGCGGCGATGGTGGGAGCACGAAGTGCGAAGCCATCGGCTTTCTCGAATGAAGGTGAATACAAGAGACCGAGGAGGTATAAGGATGCAGGAAAATTATGAGCTTGTCCAAAAAGGATTTCGGATTCTTCTCCCTCAGCTGGCGGGTTATATCGGACAGGAGATGTCAAGAGTCTATCATGATGACTGGTGGAACGAAATTCTGGATGCGTTGAGCGACCAGAGGGATCTGCCATACAGCGGTGATTATGGGGAATTGCTGGATTCCCTGGACATTGCCAACTGCCTGCGGCTGATTGACCGCAGATGGCGCGATGTTTTCAGTATGAAAATGTCAAAGAGCCACAGGAACTGGGCTTCTGAACTGATGGGTGTGCGGAATGATGCGTCCCATATTGGCGCGAATGATTTTCAGCAGGGCTACACGGAGCGGGCACTGGATACTATGGCGCTGCTCTGTGAGTCGATTGATCCGGAGGCAACGGAGGAAATCCGTGCTTTGTACCGCAAGGCCAGGTACGGCTCGGAACAGGGATCTGCAGCTGTGACAGAAAATACGGTGCCGACACCGACAGGAAAGAAAAAAGCATCTGCGGCGGTTCTCACCAGAAATGTCGGGAAAAATCTGCCCAGCTGGCGTGATGTGATGCAGCCCCATCCGGACGTGGCGGAAGGGCGTTACCGTGCTGCGGAATTTGCGGCAGACCTGGCACAGGTGGCACGAGGAGAAGGGGCCTATGAGTACCGTGATCCGGTGGAGTTTTTTGCGCGCACCTATGTGACAGAGGGCATGGCGGGGCTTTTGGTGGAGTCTCTGCAGCGTATTTCCGGACAGGGCGGAGAGCCGGTAATCCAGCTTAAGACTGCTTTTGGCGGCGGCAAAACACATAGTATGCTGGCGCTTTACCATATGGTTCATGGGAAGACTTCGATTGAATACATACCGAGCCTGAAACCGGTTCTGGAGCGGGCGGGACTGGAGGAACTGCCGAAGGCAAATGTGGCGGTTCTGGTTGGAACAGCCCTGGATCCTACCCGCAAAAAGAATCCGGCAAATCTTCCCGGTTATACGGTCAGCACAATCTGGGGAGAGATGGCGTATCAGCTCGTTACTTCAGCTGAGAAACCGGAACTTTATGCGAAGTATATTCGCGAGGCGGACAGGAAAGGTGTATCTCCGGGTTCGGAGAATTTGAAGAATCTCTTCAATGAATGCGGCCCGTGCCTGATTTTGATGGACGAGCTTGTTGCCTATGCAAAGAAAATTTATGGCGTGAACGGATTGCCGGCCGGATCTTACGATAATTTTGTCACCTTTATCCAGGAGATTACAGAGGCGGCGCGCGCATCTGAAAACAGCATCGTGGTGGCTTCTATCCCGGAATCTGAAATTGAGATTGGCGGAGAAGCGGGGAAAACGGTGTTGGATACCATAGAGCATACGTTTGGACGTATGGAATCTATCTGGAAACCGGTGGCGGCGAATGAGGGCTTTGAGGTTGTTCGACGCAGACTGTTCCTGGATTGTAAGGATCCGGATGCACGGGAGGCCGTCTGTGATGCATTCAGCAGGATGTACCAGGAAAATGAGACGGATTTCCCGCTGGAAGCAAAGGAAGTCGAATATAAGAACCGTCTGATTTCCTGCTATCCAATCCATCCGGAGGTTTTTGACAGGCTTTATGGCGACTGGGCGACACTGGAACGTTTCCAGAGGACGCGTGGTGTCCTTCGTTTGATGGCAGCAGTAATCCATGAACTCTGGATGGCGAACGACGCGAGCGCCATGATCATGCCGGGATCCATCCCACTGGATGTGCCAACGGTGCGGGATGAACTGGTGCGTCATCTGCCGGATACATGGAACAGCATCATTGACAGAGAGGTTGACGGCAAGGCTTCCATCCCTTATCAGAAGGATAAGGCTGTGGTTCGGTACGGCCATATTCTGGCTTCCAGAAGAATCGCAAGGACGATTATGCTTGGGAGCGCACCCAGCACGTCGGCCATTCGCGATCAGGGAATCCGCGGCCTGGAGATTTCCCGTATTCTGCTGGGCACGGTGCAGCCGGAGGAGAATATTGCGAATTTTAAGGACGCATTGAATACGCTGCATGGCTCCCTGTCTTATTTATATAATAATCCAAACGGGAACCGCTTCTGGTATGACACGAAGCCGACGCTTCGCAAGACAGCGGAAGACCGTGCGTCACAGATTTCTCAGGCGGATGTGGAGATGGAGATTGAGAACCGATTGAAAAAGATCCGGAAAGAGAATCCGTTTGCCGGTGTGCATCCCTGTCCGGCGTCTTCCAATGATGTCCCGGATGATCAGGCTGTGCGGCTTGTGATTCTCCGCTCCAAGGATACCTATAAGAGAAACAGCGCGAAAAGTGCTGCGATGGATCGAGTGACAGATATTTTAAATAACCGCGGGACTTCTCCGCGTATTTATCGGAATATGCTGGCATTTGTGGCACCGGATATTAATAAGATTGGTTCCCTGGAACAGGAAGTAAAGCGGTTCCTTGCGTGGACTTCCATCATGTCGGATAAAGATGATCTGAATCTGGATGGCGGACAGATCCGGGAGACTGATAATAATCTGACGCGCAGCAACAATACGGTAGATTCGCAGCTGAAAGAGACGTATTGCTGGCTTCTGGTTCCGTTCATTGACCAATACGAGGATATGAAGACAATCCAGTGGGAGATCAGCGATCTGGGAGGCGGCACTGACAGTATTGTGGCGAAAGCTGCACGCAAGATGCTGCAGGCAGAACAGATTATTACAAAGTGGGCGCCGGCTTTGCTGCAGATGAGCTTGGATGATCTGCTCTGGAGGGATTCCAATGATATTTCCATAAAGAAACTCTGGGAGTATCTGAGTACATACTGTTATCTGCCGAGGTTGTCCAGCTATTCGGTATTGGAAGAGACAATTTGTCAGGGTATTGCTTCTACAGAATATTTTGCACTTGCAGCGGCGTATTCGAATGATCGCTATGTGGATCTGAAATATAACCAGACAGTCTTTTCTATCAACCAGTCAGATTTGCTTGTGAAAGCAGATGTTGCCAGGAAACAGATAGAAGCAGAGAGAAAACGCTATGAGGAGAATACGTCCGGTGGCTCGGATAGTCCCTGGTCGGTGCCTGGTGGGAATACAGAGGATCCTGGGCGCGGCGGATCTGGAAGCGGGACTGCCGCTGGTGGCGCTTCAGGGGAAGGCCAAAGCGAGGATACTCCGGAGAATAAGCATTTTTATATGTCCGTGAAGTTGGATAATACGCGGATGAGCCGGGACATTTATAACTACTGGCAGGAAGTTATTCAGCATCTGACGGCGGTTGATGGCGCAGATGTAGAGATGAAGCTGGAAGTAGAGGTTACGGCACCTAAGGGGATTCCGTCTGCGACAGTGAGGACAGTTTCGGAGAACTGCAGGACGCTTAAGATCACGGATTTTGGGTTTGAGGACTAGTAGGTAAGAACGTTAATTCAAGATACTTGAGATCATGGGAAGCTGAGAGGAATAAATAATGGCTATCCCTCCTGGGGTGTGTGGCCTGGATTTATTTGTTGCAAGGTAAGTAAACAATTAATGGGATTTTTCTGCAATCGTTAATGTTGATTAATGATCATTAATGGGGTTAATGAAGGTTAATATTTTCAAAGGAGAAAATGAGATGGAGGATGTGAGTTATCCTCGCTTGTGTGGGGGAACCTTCCTGAACCTTTTGTTACAGGAAAAAAAGATTAATCGAAGTACAGGCAAGGAATATCCGAATTCAGTGTACCTTAGGGGGCTTCGGATTGAGGATGAGCTATAAGGGCAGCCGCGGCATTGACGGGTACTTTGTTTATGTGGTGCCGCCTCTTGAGGGTTTGTGGTGGCAGCAGGGGAATGATGGGATCAATTATTCCAGAAAGGATACGTTGGAGGTGATTTCCATGACCCGCCCGCCGGAGGTTGCGTCGCATGAGGTATATCCATGGGCGGTTCGGGAAGCTTCTGAGAAGAAGAAAGAAGATTTTTCTAAAGTGGAATTTTCCGGTATTCAGAGGGGCTTTGCGTGCAGTGTATGCATATCGGGTCTTATGACGAGGAACCGGGTACGATTGAAAAGATGAAACGGTATCTGGCGGAGAATGGTCTGGAAAATGATTATTCCGGGGAATGGTTTCATCATGAGATCTTTCTGTCTGATCCGAGAAGGGTGCCGCTGGAGCGCTGTAAAACAGTGATACGGCAGCCGGTGAAAAGGGTAAGATAACATGTACTAAATTAGATATCTAAGTAGCGTGGCCTGCCGGCTGTCTCGTTTGAGATGGCTGGCAGGCCTTATTTTTATTGAAAACGCACACAAAATCTGTTTACTTTTCTCCGAAAACTGATATAATATAAACAAAAAGGGAGGCGGTGAGATGTTTCATAAGAATTTGAAATTTTATCGTCTGAAAAAGAACATGACGAAGAAAGAACTGGCCTCTTTGGTGGGCGTCAGTCCGATGTCAATTACGTATTATGAAGAGGGTGAGAGGAAGCCGGGGATGGACGTGGTCAAGTCCCTGGCGAAGGCTCTTGATGTACGGGTTTCGGATTTCCTCGTGAACCGGGATGAGAACCTGGTATTTACGCACGGGGAGTTCCGCAAGAACAGTAAGCTGCCGGAGAAGCAGCAGGAGTATATCAAGGCGTCCGTGGAGGAGTATCTGAACCGTTTTTATCAGACGGTGGATATCCTTGGGGGCGAGGTGCTGCCGGATGCGCCGGACAGCCACAGGGTGGAGTTGCATGAGGATCCGGAGCAGGATGCTGTTGCCATGCGGAGGTATCTTGGAATCGCGGAATTCGGTTCGGTAGGGAATCTGGTGGAACTGCTGGAGAATAAAGGGATTCTGGTGTATTTCTGCGACATTGATAATGATGCGTTTTCCGGGATGAACGGGTTGGTAAATGACAGGCCGTATATGATCATCAACCAGAATATGACGCCGGAGCGAATCCGCTCTACGATTGCGCATGAAATGGCTCATTTTATCTTTATCTGGCCGGTGGATATGGCGGAGAAGGATATTGAGGTGATGGCTACGGCAACCAGCGGCGCGTTTTTATTCCCGGCAGAGGACGCGAAGCGTGAACTGGGGATCCGCAGGAGCGCGGTTACGAAGGATATGACACTGATCTGTAAGGAGTACGGCATCTCCATGTATCTGCTGGTGAAGCGTGCCGCTCTCTGTGGTATTATTAACAGCAGTGGGGAGAAGGATTTTTATATCAAGGCGGGCAAATGCGGATGGAAAAAGCATGAGCCGGTGCGGATTGAAAGAGAGGAGCCGACGCTGTTTCTGCAGCTGGTCCTGCGCGCGGTAAGCGAGAATGAAATCTCCGTCCAGAAAGGTGCAGAGCTCCTGAAACAGCCATATACGTTTGTGGCGGATCACACCCGTAGGGCGTCCCTTGCGGAGTGCTTTGCCGCAGAGGGCTGATGGATGGAGTATATCAGCAGTGATACAAATGTCTGGCTGGATTTCGCGACGATTGACCGCCTGGAGCTGCCCTTTAAGCTGCCGTTTATCTATCTGATGAATGAGGAAGCGGCGGAGGATGAACTGTTGAACCCGCCGGGACTGGGCGAGGATCTGGTAAGACACGGTTTACAAAAGATAGAGCTGACGGAGGAGGAATTTTATCTGGCGGAGGAGTATGTTGCCAGATATACAAAACCGTCTTTGTACGATTGTATTGCGCTCGCGGTGGCGAAGACAAGGGGAATTACCCTGCTGACAGGGGACGGCCCTTTGAGGAAGGCGGCAGCCGCGGAGGGTGTGGAAGTGATGGGAACCATCGGGATCCTTGACCGGCTCTATGATGGAAATTATATTGATGAGGAAGAATTTCATCATTGCATCGGGGAACTGATGGAGCATAATGGCGGAAAGATCCGGCTGCCGGTGGCGGAGCTTAAGAAGCGGATGAAGTAAGACTTTGAATGGTTTGTAGTAGGAATGGAATGAAAATAATATGGCTGAGAAGGATTGGTTTCTGGATACGCTGCGGGAAGCAGCGGAGATTGTCCGGGTTTCGGGTGAGATTGTGGAGAAAGATGAGGTTCGACGGTATTTCGCGGGGATGGATCTGACGGAAGAGCAGGAGGAGATGGTCTATCAATACCTGAAAAATGTGCCGGAGCATGAGACGCGTGATGATGGGAGCAGCCGGACGGATGACGGCTCAGCGGCGGAGGAGAGCGAAGCGAAGGGGACGGTTTCTCTGAAAATAAGTACCGCGTCAGAGCATGTGGGGAATGCTGAGTTTCGGGATTCAGAAGCATCCGGGAATTCGGATGGGAAAGATACCATGGGGAATGACGCTTCTTTGGATCACCTGTCGGAATCTGCATTTTATCAGATGTATCTGAAGGAAGTCAGGGAGAAAGGTTCCTGTCCGGAAGATAAGATGCGGGAACTGTACGGCCGTCTGCTTGCGGGGGAGGATGTGGCCGGTCAGATCGTGGATGGCTGGCTGATGCGGATCATCCGCATGGCGGAGCTGTATAAGGAGAGCCCCGTAAATGTGCAGGATCTGATTCAGGAAGGAAATGTGGCGCTGTGGGTAGCGCTGGGAAATATTAGCGGGAACCGGAATCCGGCGGATGTGGAGCGTTATCTGCAGGACAGCGTCCAGCAGGCTTTTGAGGACTATATCCGCGAGGCGGCGGGGGTTTTCGACCAGACGCAGGCGATGCTGGCGAAAGCGGCTTTGCTGCACGAGGCGCAGGAATTTCTTGCATCGGAAAACGGGCAGGCGCCTTCGCTGCGGGAGCTTAGCGGGTATACCCATATTCCGGTCGAAGAAATCCAGAATATTCTGGCTCTTTATGAGCAGACGGAGAGGTAAGCATTCGACTGCAATTATGTGAACAGGCAGAGAAGCTGATTTGTTTGTCCTGTAAATATCCATGGATGTGATGATCATATATGAGTTTTATATGACATCACTGACTGCGGTGATTAGGAGCAGACGGTGAACAGGGACTTGTTTTGCGGGATAGCAGAAAATCTGTCAATATGCGGTCAACAGGTTTTCCTTAATTGATGTTATAACAGCTGTCACGCAGTACCAGGCGGCAGGGGAACTCAATCCGCACCGCTTCCTCATGGGCGCGGGAAATCCGGTCCAGAAGAAGTGTGACAGCCATATGTGCCATCTCGCTGCGGGGAATCTGTATGGTGGTCAGCAGCGGGCGGGTTTCCTGGGACTCTTCCACATTGTCGATGGAAATGACGGAGATGGATTCCCGCACGGCCTTTTTTTGTGCATGCAGCAGTGCCAGCACCCGGATGGCGGTGCTGTCGTTGGCGCAGAAGATAGCGGTAAAATCTGCTTTTCCGGATAATTTGTTTTGCAGCAATTCCAGAAAGGCAGGCTCCGCTTCTTCTCCGGTCTGATTGGTCTGTTTGATCAGATTGTAGTCCATGGGAATCTGATACTGAATTAACATATTACAGTAGCCGATATAACGGCTTTCATAGGAACAATCGCCGATGTAGGCGATTTTTTTGTGCCCGCAGGAAAGCAGGTGCCGCATGGCCTGCTCTGCGGCTTTTTTCCCGTCACATATGACTTCGTCTACATTGAAATTCATGGGGTTTCGCCAGATGCCGACAATGTTGCGGTTCTGGGCGGTGATGTGGCTCAGCAGCTTTTGCGAGCACCGTCCCAGAATGATTACGCCTCCCGTGGCGGACAGATCCTGGGAAAAGGATTCCTCCGCGTAGATGACATCGTCAATCTGCGTCCGCTGCTTCATCAGTTCCACTTCCAGGTTGCGGAACAGTTCTGAGAAAAACAGGTCTTTTTCCAGTGAAGTGATTCGAGCGAGCACAATGGAAACGTGGGATGTCTGCGCGGGCGCACTGTCGGCTTTCTGCAGCTGACGGGCAGCCTCGTTGGGGAGGTAACCGGTTCGGCGGGCGGCTTCCCAGATCCGGTTCTGCAGATCTTTGGAGGCGCAGGTGGAGGAAGTGTTGTTTAATACGCGGGATACCGTGGAGACGGACGTCCCGACCATGGATGCAATTTCTTTAAGGGACATGACTCCTCCTTTTGCTTCTATACTGATAGGCAAACGATTGCATAATTTGAAATTGACAAAATCATGGTATTGGACTAATTTATACCTAAAATTTATATGCTTACTATATCAGATGTGGATTCGGAATGCAAGAAAATGATGCAAACGTTTGCGCACAGGCGCGTTTTTATGTTACTTTTTGAAGCTGTGCTAATTCTCATTTTCATATACAATACGGACGAAGAAAGTAAGAAAGATGAAGATGTCCGTAGAACCTATAGGCGAGTACGGACGAGAGAGAAGAAAATACAGAATCGTCCGTAGAAACTGTGGGCGAGTACGGACGAAAAGGAGAAGGAACTGCGAAATCGTCCGTAGAAACTGCAAGCAAATACGGACGAAGAAGGGAAGAAAAGCGGAATCGCCCGTAAAATATATAGATGGATACGGACGAAAAGGAGAAGAAATTTCGGAATCGTCCGTAAAAATTGTAGGTGTGTACGAACGATAGCGATAAAAATGGCAAAATAGTCCGTGTAGAGAACGGTAAAAGCGCTTAGCTAACGGATGAAAAATAACATATATAGAAAAAGGATAAAGCCCCAACTGGCTGTTGGGTACGGAAACCCTGCATTTCATAACAGGAGGATAAAATAAAATGACACAGAAAAAAATATGGAAAAAAGGAATCACATTAGGAGTGGCTGCAGCTCTCCTGGCGGGAAGCCTGACTGCCTGCGGCAGCAGCTCGGGAACCTCATCTGACGGCAGCGCTGCCGCGGAAAGCGGGAGTGGAGACGGCGACACAATCACAATCACCAACGTCTCCTACGATCCGACGAGGGAATTTTACGAGGCTTATAATGAGATCTTCACAGAGTATTATGCGGAGGAAACCGGGCAGACGGTGGAAATCGTGCAGTCTCACGGCGGCTCCGGTTCCCAGGCCCGTTCTGTGATCGAGGGCAGCGACGCGGATGTGGTGACGCTGGCGCTGGCTCATGATATCACGCTGATTGAGGAGGCGGGACTGATCGAGGAGGGGTGGATCGATGAGTTCGAGGAAAACAGTTCCCCTTACACTTCCACCATTGTATTTCTGGTCCGCGCCGGCAATGAGAAGGGTATTGAGGACTGGGATGACCTGACGGCTGAGGGCGTGGATGTCATCACGCCGGATCCGAAATCTTCCGGCGGAGCGTGCTGGAATTTCCTGGCGGCGTGGTATTATGCGGATTTGTTATATGACGGAGATGAGGATCAGATGAAGGAGTTTGTCTCAGATCTGTATGATAATGTGCTCGTCATGGATTCCGGCGCCCGTGGCGCGACGACCACTTTTGTGGAAAACGGGCAGGGCGATGTGCTGATCGCGTGGGAAAATGAGGCGTTGCTGGCGATGGAGGAGTATCCCGATGAATATGAGATTGTGACGCCGAGTGTCAGCATCAAGGCGGAGCCGTCGGTAGCTGTCGTGGATGAGAATGTGGACGACAACGGAACGCGGGAAGCAGCGCAGGCTTATCTGGAATACCTGTATAGCGATGAGGCGCAGACTCTGGCGGGCGAGAACTATTACCGCCCCAGCAATGAGGAAATCCTGGAGACATTTTCCGATACTTTTGATCTTTCGGTGAATCTCTGCACGATTGATGATTTTGGCGGATGGGATCAGGCATACGAGGACTTCTTCCAGGATGGCGCAATCTTTGATGAGATTTACAGTGATTAATAATTGCGAAGTATCTGTTTGTTCAGATATGAAAGTATTTCGGTACAGGGAGAGGCTTCTGTAATCTCTGAAGTATTGCAGAGCGGGGAATGCTTCTGTGATTCCTGGTATGTCCGAATGAAGAAAAGATAATTGGAGTTATAACATACTATGAAAAAAAGGAAAACGGTAATTCCCGGCAGGGGGTTGACAGCCGGGATTACCATCACAATGCTCTCTCTCCTGATTCTGATTCCGCTGGCGTCAGTTCTGGCATATTCCTTAAAGCTGAGCTGGCCGGAGTTCTGGGAGATTATACTGCGGGAAAATGTAATGAAAGCGTTTCGGACCAGTATCCTCTGTTCACTGATCGCGGCGGCGGTCAACTGCGTGTTCGGTTTGATTCTGGCCTGGATTCTGGTGCGCTATGATTTTCCGGGGAAACGGCTGCTGGACGGGATGGTTGAGCTGCCGTTTGCGCTGCCGACTGCCGTGGCGGGCATCACGCTCTCCAAGATGTATTCCACCCAGGGTATACTGGGTCAGCTTCTGGAAAAAGTAGGTATCCGGGTTTCCTACACGAAGATTGGATTGACGATTGCCCTGATTTTTATCGGCATTCCGTTTGTTGTGCGCGCGCTGCAGCCGGTGCTGGAGAAGCTTCCGGCGTCGTTTGAGGAGGCGTCGGACATGCTGGGCGCGAGCCGGTTTTACACCTTTCGACGCGTGATTTTGCCCGAGCTTACGCCGGCGCTTCTGACCGGTTTCGGGCTGGCGCTTGCAAGGGGAATCGGCGAGTACGGCAGTGTGATCTACATTTCCGGGAACAGCGAAAAGCAGGGGACACAGGTGGTTTCCTACATTATCATGCAGAAACTGAATTCCGGGAACGTGGATTATGAAGGCGCGGCGGCGATCGCCCTGGTTCTTCTGATCATCTCTTTCCTGCTTTTATTTGTGATCAATATGATTCAGCTGGCAGCGGGAAGAAGAGCCGGCGAGAGCGAAAGCGGCGCTGTGGCGGCAAAGCGGGAGCAGAAAGGAATCGCTCCGTTGATTCTGATTCTCATTGGCGCGGTCTTCTTTGTGATTATGCTGATTCTGCCGCTGGCGGCGGTGATTTACCGCTCGCTGAAAGACGGACTGGCTCTCTATGTGAGCGCGATTACGGCGGAGAACACGCTTTCTGCGCTGCGGGTTACGCTGATCGCTGCGGGGATTGCGGTAGGCGTCAATACATTTTTCGGTCTCTGTGCGTCGTGGCTGATTACGAAGTTTGATTTTCGCGGCAGGCAGGTGCTGTCCACCCTGATTGATATTCCGTTTTCTATCTCGCCGGTCATTGCGGGACTTGCGTTTATCATGACGTTCGGCCGGATGGGCTGGGCGACCCCGGCGCTGGACTGGCTGAATAACCTGCTGGGCACGGATATCGCACTGGTGTTTTCTGTCCCCGGCGTGGTTCTGGCTACTATTTTCGTGACGTTTCCGTTTGTATCCAGGGAACTGATCCCGGTGATGCAGGCACAGGGAAATGCGGAGGAGGAAGCTGCTGCAATGATGGGGGCAAAGGGATTTACTATTTTCCGGAAAATAACATTCCCGCATATCAGGTGGGCGCTGCTCTACGGAATTATTCTCTGCGCGGCGCGCGCACTGGGAGAGTTCGGCGCGGTGTATGCGGTGTCAAAGACCCGGGGTCAGACGTTTACGCTGCCGTTGGAGGTGGACGCCCTGTACATGGCAGGGAGCGCGGATTCCATCACGCAGGCCTTTGCGGTTTCTTCGATTCTGGTGATGATGGCGATCGCTGTGCTGATTTTAAAGCAGATCGTGGAGTACCGAGGGAAGAAAGAAGAGGGATAACTGTCTGGTGCAAAACCTGGTAACCAGGAAAATACTTGTTAGAAAATAATGCCCGGGAAGGCTGTCATAGTAAATTACAACGGAATTGGCGGCTATACGGCAGATCGTAATAATGCAATGCAGGCAGAATAATTGGATAAAACCGGAAAACAACAGAATGGAATTGGCGGAGGATATAGAAACCATGTATGTGGAGATGCAGCATATCAATAAAAATTTCGGGTCATATGAAGCGGCTAAGGACATCAGTTTTGGCGTGGAGCAGGGCAAACTTGTGGCGCTTCTCGGACCCAGCGG
This sequence comes from Lachnospiraceae bacterium, assembly GCA_020860745.1. Lineage (GTDB taxonomy): Bacteria > Bacillota > Clostridia > Lachnospirales > Lachnospiraceae > Eubacterium_I. Next base: position 14,505 of record JAJBTR010000229.1, read on the forward strand.
CAGCGGGAAGACGACAATCCTGCGCATGATCGCCGGGCTGGAGCAGCAGGATTCCGGCGATGTGATCATCGAGGGCAAGGTGGTCAACGATGTACCGGCGGGAGAGCGCGGAATCGGCTTTGTCTTTCAGAATTATGCGCTGTTTCGTTATATGACGGTCTATGAAAATATTGCGTTCGGACTGAAAGTGCAGAAGAAGAGCAGACAGGAGATAAAAGAACGGGTGACGGAGCTGATTTCGCTGGTCGGTCTGGAGGGGATGGAGCGCCGTTATCCCAACCAGCTTTCCGGAGGACAGCGGCAGAGGGTGGCCTTCGCCCGGGCACTGGCGCCGAATCCGCAGCTGCTGCTTCTCGATGACCCGTTTGCGGCTATCGATGCGAAAGTGAGAAAGGAGCTTCGGAGCTGGCTCAAAAAAATGATTGCGCAGGTGGGGATCACCAGCATTTTTGTCACCCATGATCAGGAGGAGGCCGTGGAGGTGGCGGATGAGATTATTATTATCAATGAAGGGCGCCTGGAACAGAAGGGTAACCCCATTGACATCTATAAGAATCCAAAGACATCATTTGTGGCGCAGTTTATCGGTACATCAGCAGTTCATACGGAGTTCAGCGGCTTCAAAGGTTTTGAAAATGTGCCGAAAGGAGCGTCGACGGTCATTCGTCCGGAGTTTGTGGAGGCGTTTAAGAGTGACAATGAGAAGTTCCGAAGCCTGATCGCGGACGCGGAGGAGGGCGTGATCACTGATATCGCTTTCCGGGGAAACTATCTGGAACTTACTCTGGAGGTGAATGGCTTGTCCCTCACGACAAACCGTTCTCTGGAGCGCCGCCCGGTGGAGGTCGGTGAAAAAATGTGTGTGCTGATTTACCGGATTTATGTGCTGGATGGGGGAGAAACGCAGATTTTTGAGAACCGGAGGCTGGAAAGCGTTGATGTGGAGGCGCTCTGAGAAGGTCTGGAGTGATGCAGCCGTTCGTGCACGAAGTACCCGGAAAGATATGTCGCAGGTGACATTTCATTTTTGAAAAAAGGCAGTTTCTGAAAATGCTTCAGTTACTGCCTTTTTTGGATGAATGGGAGCGCACCGGAATCTGCAATTCACTGAAGTCCATCTCTTTTTCTTCCGTATAAAAAGAGGCGTCCATCAGGCACTCATCGTAGATATCGCCGATGGCCTCATAATTGTTTTCTTTTATCCAGATCAGCAGCTTTTCCAGAGCGGCAGTCTGGTAGGGCATTCCGAATTTGGGCATGCAGACATATTCCCCGGCCGGGAGCGTATAAAAAGGCGCACCGGCCGGCGTTTTTTCAATCTGGCAGCAGACCAGGGCGTTGTGTGTGGCGTTGCCGGACAGTACCTGATCCCTGCTGAGCAGCGTTCCCCACCTGCGCGGCGGCAGGAGACCGTGATTTTTTTGCCTGGTTCCAGACAATCTGCAGAATCTGATGGATTCCCTCTGCGCTGAGATTGTTTTCATTCCATGGATGGAACAGGAGGATGCGCTTCGGAAATGATTGAACCAGAGGCGCGTAATCATGGTCAGACTGGTTGTGTTCATAGATGTAGATTCTTTTTTCGAGCTCCCACTTCTGGAGACTGAGCCGGTTGATTTCCTCGTCAATCCGGTCTGATTGCTGTCGGAGCAACGCAATCGTATCCGAAAGCTTTGGGTGAAGCTGTTTTTCCTGGATATCCTTCAGAGATATGCCGATAGACTTTAAAAAACAGATGTCCCGAAGGAGCGGAAGCTGTGTGGTGCTGTAGTATCGGTAGCCGTTCTCCGCGTCGACATACTCCGGCTTTAACAGATTGATTTTGTCGTAGTAGATTAATGTCTGTCGGCTGATGCCCATGATACCGGCCATCTCTGATATGGACAG
>JAJBTR010000359.1 GCA_020860745.1 Lachnospiraceae bacterium
AATGTCTTGTCATGGGGTTTGGTCTTGGATAAAAAGTTCGTGAAACAACCCTGAGTTATAAAAATTTCCTCTTGCATATCACGCCCGGCTGTGTTAAAATTTCATTTAGTTGTGGGTGCCTGACAGGCATCCTGTGTGATTTGCATATTTGTGAGGGCTGTTTGCGTGTGATGCAAACCGGTTTTTGAGATACAGGAGGTGTGATTCGTGGATACAGTGAGAGTGATTGTAAAGATTGTTTTTATGATACTGAGTGTTGTGATGACAGTGATCGTCCTGATGCAGGAGGGTAAGGGCAACGGACTCGGGTCTTTGTCCGGTTCTAACATCGACAGTTACTGGGGCAGGAACAAGGGGCGCTCGATGGAGGGCGTACTTGTGAAAGTGACGCGGGTACTGTTAGTCATTTTCCTTGCGGGTGCTGCGGCAATGAATATCGGAAGTTTCCAGTAAGGAGCTGTTAAAAAATAACATGTGCAGGATGCATAAGTTATTTTTTGACAGATTCGGAGAGTACACAAGAGGCTGTCGTGAGCAAACGACAGCCTTTTATAATACAGGGAAGTATATGCAGGATTTTGAAAAAAGAAAAAAAGTAATTTATGATTTTATTTGTGACGAGTGCTACACCCCCATGAAGGTGAAAGAAATCGCGATTGTCCTGAACATCCCGCGGGAGCAGCGTGCAGAACTTCAGGAGGTGCTGGATGCGCTGCTTGCGGAGGGGAAAATCGAGATTTCCGGCAGAGGGAAATACCACAAAGGGAAAAAACACTTTATCACGGGAGTGTTTACCGCGCATGCCCGCGGTTATGGTTTTGTCACAGTAGAGAGCGAGGAGGAGGATATCTTTATCGCCGAATCCAATGTGGGTGCCGCCATCCATGAGAATGTGGTACAGATTGTTTTTATTCCGTCCTCCGGAAGACGGAAAGAGGGGAAGATTGTCAAAATTCTGGAACACGGTCTGAAGACACTGGTGGGTACCTATGAGAAGAGCACGGAGACTTACGGCTTTGTCCGGCCGGACAATCCCAGGATCCGGATGGATGTGTTTGTGCCTGCGGAGCGCTCGAAACAGGCGGTGGACGGGCACAAGGTGGTTGTGGAGCTGACCGCCTACGGGGAGGGCGGCAAAAAACCGGAGGGGAAGGTTGTTGAGATTCTCGGACATATCAATGATCCGGGCACCGATATTCTTTCGCTGGTTCGGGCCTATGATCTGCCGATGGAGTTCCCGGAAAAAGTATTAAACCAGGCGGAACGCGTTTCAAATCCGGTATCGGAGGCGGACCGGGCTGGACGGCTGGATCTCCGGGACTGGCAGACCGTTACCATCGATGGGGAGGACGCGAAGGATCTGGACGACGCGGTGACGCTGCGGCGGACAGAGGATGGTTATGAGCTGGGCGTGCACATTGCGGATGTGACCAATTATGTGCAGGAACACAGCGCTCTGGATGTGGAGGCGTTAAAGCGGGGAACCAGCGTGTATCTGGTGGACCGGGTGATTCCCATGCTGCCGCATACGCTCTCTAACGGTATCTGTTCCCTGAACCAGGGGGAGGACAGGCTGCCGCTCAGCTGTATTATGTCGATTGACCTGAAAGGGAATATTGTTGGACATCAGATTGCGGAATCGGTCATCCGGGTTGACCGGCGCATGACCTATACAGATGTGAATAAGATTATTACGCTGCAGGATGAGGAGACGACGAAAAAATATGAGGACTTTGTCCCCATGTTTTTTGCTATGAAAGAGGTTGCGGATCTGCTGCGGGCGAAGCGCAGGAAACGCGGCTCCATTGATTTTGATTTTCCGGAGACGAAGATAATTCTGGATGAGCAGGGACACCCGACGCAGATTCAGCCCTATGACCGGAATCCGGCGACAAAGATCATTGAGGATTTTATGCTGGCGGCCAACGAGACTGTGGCGCAGGATTATTTCTGGCAGGAAATCCCTTTCCTGTACCGGACACACGAGACGCCGGATGAAGAAAAGATAAAAAAACTGAGTATGTTTATCAACAATTTTGGTTATCACATTCATCTGGGATCCGGGGAGATTCATCCAAAAGAGCTGCAGAAGCTTCTGGGAAGAATTGAGGATACCCCGGCGGAACCGCTGATTTCCCGGCTGACCCTGCGTTCCATGAAACAGGCGAGGTATTCCGTGGAGTGTGTGGGACACTTTGGGCTGGCGGCAAAATATTATTGTCACTTTACCTCGCCGATCCGCCGCTATCCGGATCTGCAGATTCACCGCATTATCAAGGAGAATCTTCGGGGACGGATGAGCGAGAAGCGCCGTCAGCATTATGATCAGATCCTGCCGGACGTCGCGAAGAAAACCAGTGAGCTGGAACGCCGCGCGGATGAGGCGGAGCGCGAGACCATCAAGATGAAAAAAGTGGAGTATATGGAGGCGCGGATCGGCCGGACTTATGAGGGTGTGATTTCCGGGATCACCAAATATGGAATCTACGTGGAGCTTCCGAACACCATCGAGGGACTGGTTCATGTCATGAGCCTGAAAGACGACTATTATAATTATCTGGAGGATACCTATGAGATGGTGGGAGAGCACACGGGCAGAAGCTATAAGCTGGGCCAGACAGTCAGGGTGCGGGTGGCCGGGACAGACCGGCTGATGAGAACGATTGATTTTGTTTTGTGCGGGTGAGAGTGGTACACATTGAGGGGAAGTATATTTGT
>JAJBTR010000095.1 GCA_020860745.1 Lachnospiraceae bacterium
CGTAAAAGCAGGCCATATGAGAATGGTTTGCGAGGAATCCGAATGGAGATTGCACAACACAAGGAAGCAAGATCTTGACCTGATGGCCGCAATCGGATTTACGCCTCAGAAAACATATCCGCTAGCAGACAGCAGGTCGTGATCCGCAGTCATATGTACAGAAACATCAATGACTGTGTCTAAATAATGAATGTATTGCAGCCATACGCTGGTTCCGCGTGCTGATACTGTTTCCACATTCGCTCTCTAACCAGTTTAAAAACTCCGTTATCTGTTCAGCCGTAAGGTCACGGATCTTGAGTTTTTCTGGCTTTATTCCCACTACATCCTGGAAGTAGCTCAATAGCCGCACATAAGTATCATGGTACGATGCTATCGTATTGCTGCTCTGGTTACGGACAACTGGAAGCTCTTTCAATAAAAAATCACTGAGAAGCCTTGGAAGTTCATTCGTCTTCATATTCTGTTTTCACCTCCAGATCTGGAATGATATCTGCATAGATTTCACTGATCTGGCTGACCAGATCCGGGAAAGCCTCCGCGGTCAATTTCAGGTAACGTCCAGTCGCGGAAAGGGACGCATGCCCCATATAGGTCATCAAAAGCGGGAGTGCTGCCTGATGGGAGGTTCCGTTCCGCAGCATCGCCTCCAGGCTATGTACGCAGAAGGTATGCCGGAGATTATGTAAATGGGGACCACCATCCCCTTTCTTGCCATGCATGATACCGCAGGCAAACAAAATCTCTCTGAAATAGTGGTTCACGGTTGTTTTTTCATAATGTCCGGTTCCCCGGCGGCTTTTGAAAAAATAAGCATCCGCATCATATATCGGATGGATTTTGCCACTATACCATTTTAAATATTCCATAACTGAATTGCTGACAGGAACGTCGCGGTCCTTATTATTTTTTGCATTGATGACATGCAGGATCTTTCCATCCATGTCAACATCACGCATACGCAGCCCAAGTGTTTCTGATATCCGAAGGCCACAGCCGTACTGGACACGCAGGACTGTGGGATAAAAAATATGGGAGTTCGCATAACAAGGTCTGATTGCGTCTGCCACAGCAAAGATATCTGAAATCTGCTGGTGAGTAAAAATATAAGGCTTGAAATCCTCGTGCTGGTTCGTTACCATAGTATAGTCAACCAGGTATGCGGGAATGCCGTGCCTGACCAGGTATTCTCCAAAAATACGGATCAGACTTATGCGGCTTTCCTGCGTCCCCTGTCGCCAATTCGGCTGGCGTTCAATGAACGAAAGGCATAATTCTTTCGGGAGGCCTTCCGAGCAGTCTACCCCAATGCTCATCCCATCAAGCACCAGTAGCAGCCGCTCCTCTTCCTCATATTTATAGCCAAGGGCTCTTTTTTCATTAAGAAAGTCTTTCATATGTGCTGAAAGCGGACCGTTAAAGGTTTTCTTCTTTGACATCATCGTTCACCTCCACTTCCAGGGCACATTTACGCAGGCCATCCATGTCAACTTTCAGATAATGTCTTGTAACTTCCGGGTCGGTATGTCCCAGAATATCAGAAATTGTAGAAGTATCTACACCGTTCTGCAAAAGATTTGTCGCCAGTGAGTGGCGCAGGGAATGCCAACCGCAGCGCTTCGTCTTGTCGATGGGAATGCCTGCCCTTTTCAGGATTTTGTGGATGCTGTTACGTAAGGTGCTTTTCACAGGGCAACCCTGATACGGGGCATTGTGAACCACAAAAATGTTGGGACAATCTGTAATCGGCCGACCATTTTTCAGGTAATCAATGACCGCCCAGCCAACATCCTCCGGTAGCGGAAGTGTAAGCGGCTCCCTGGTCTTACTCTGTATAATGGATAACTGCTTTTTATTCCAGTCGATGTCATTGAGCGTAAGCTTCAGTATATCCCCAATCCGGAGACCAAGCCTTGCACCCAAGAGTACAATAGCATAATCCCTTTTGCCGACAGGCGTTGTTGTGTCGACCGCATGAACGATGGCTTCAATCTGTTCCTCCGTCCATACCGTCGGAAGTTTGGTACGTAAACGTTGGGGCGGATAGGGTAAATATGCCTCGATCGGGTCTTTTACGTACTCGTGAAGATAAGCATATTTAAAATACTGGCGAAGCGCAGAAATGCGTTCCGCTACCGTCACAGGAGCCAGCCCGACCATAGTTTCTGCAAAACGTGAGATCAGTTCCGCAGTAATGTCATCAAGACTATGTACCCCAACAGAATCAAGAAAAAGAATAAAATCCTTGATTACAGTCCTGCAACGGTCATGATAAGCATATGAACAGCCGCATTCGACTTCATAGCGGAGGAAATTTTCTGTCACATCCTTAAAAGGAGCCGGCCAGATAATTTCGCCCTTAAAATCGTGTCTCCTGAAAAGGACACCAAAGTTGTAATACTCTGCCAGGGAGCGAATGGCTCTGAAATAATACATTTCATTTTTTGAATCCTCCCCATCAGTTACAAAACCTCCGAGCTGTTGGAATTTCCATACGAGGAAATCCGTTCCTTTGGACTGCGAATAGTCGCAATCCCCTGCGTATTCTGAAAATTCACAGAATACTTTGCGATATCTGCGCAATGAATCTTCTGAATACTGAAGCTCCATCAGCTTGTTTTCCAATTCAGTGCACAATTCCCTTACTTTGATTTGTCTTAACATAACAAATCGTCTCCTTTCGAATTATTGACGCTGTGCGTCTAAGGAAAGTAT
>JAJBTR010000137.1 GCA_020860745.1 Lachnospiraceae bacterium
CACGTCGATACCCGCATGGCAGAGCCGTTGCCAAAACTATTATACGGTTCCCGGCTATCAAAAAAGAGCCACCCGCTAAATCTTCCCCCATATCCGGCATCCGGGTACATCCGGCCATATTTCTTCATGGAATCAATAAAGTCATCCCGCGATCCGCCATTCATAATTGCATCTGCCACCGCACATGTCATAACTGTGTCATCTGTGAAAAAGCAGTTGTCACGAAACAGCGGAAACTCCTTTGTTTTGATATTGTTCCATTCGTATATTGAGCCTACAATGTCACCAATTATTGCACCAAGCATCAATTTACCCTCCGTGTCTAACATTTACATATGAAATCATCTGCTGCACTTCACTTTGGTTCCGTCTGTTCTTGTAAGGACTTATGATAAACATGGAAATCCAAATTATAAAATAACCCTTCAAATTTGTTCTCATGCTCGCTGAAATCCAATACAATATCGGTTTTCTTGATAGATTCCACCACAGTGCTTTGAAATTCATATAAATCTAATTCGTCCAACCGTTCCGTTTCGTCCGAGCATACCGCTTTTGCCGCCTGATACATGGTCAGATTTGATCCATTCGGTAAACTCAGAATATATTCAATGGTTTTGTCAGCTATCGTTTTAACAATTTGCTTCATAGGTCACCTCATATCCTCCAGTTAGGAATAAATCAGATTGATAGGATTGCTCTTTATAATTAAACATCTACCCACAGAATGAAATCCAGCTTTTTCACATCTGTGAGGCCTGAGTTCGGATATTTATCATCGAATAGTCGGATGAGTTCCTGCCCATCGATTGAATCTAAATACTCATAAAAAATGTCGCAATAATCGTGGTACACCTTTATCGCCTCTGCCTGACGAACATCTATCGGTTTTCCATATCCGGGTGCCTTCATCCCAAAATGCAGCACGGAGACATTTCTGTCCCATATAGGCTGTGTCGGATCAATAACATGAACCAGTTTACTTGAAAATGATATTTCAAGCTTACCATTAGATTTTTTTCAATTCTTCAAGTGCTTCTTCAAATGTTGCTCCGACATCCTTGCGCTCCTGTAGGAAGGAATAGAACTTATCGTAGTACAACGGCGTTCTGGAACACATAACAAAAAACCTATTGAATGTGCGACGGAAATCCGCATCCGTTGAGACATTCGTCTGATGGAGTGCCTCCATAATTTGTTTGTATTTATTCATACCATCCAACAATTTACCTTTGTCAGAAAGTAGTTGCTCTGCCTTTTGTACGCTCAGCATAATGTTATCCCCAAACTCTCAAAGCTTCTTCCGACCGTTTTTCACATATTCATCCAAATCACTGCCATGCCCTCTCAATATCCCGTCACATATAATCGATGCCACTTCTCCCCAACCGAGCGGGAAAAACTTCCTCTTTTCTTCAATCGGATGATCTTCTTTCATGAAAAAATCAATGGCATCCAACGCCTCCAGCCACTCATTTTCGTCCTTTATTTTACCATGCCTGATTTTTTCGGCCGCCTCCTGAGCAGTCATATAAAACATCCCTCCATACCATGGTTCTAGCCTCACTCCAAAAATTCTTTATATGGCCGAAGCTGTCGCTCCGTATAGCTGACCGCCGTTTCGATGGATTTTTTCCTCTTCAGCAACGGAACATATTTCTTTATTACCGCATCATCCTCTTCATTTACAAGCGACATCAAGTCATTAGCAAAAGGAACCCTCATCCCCAGTTTTCTGACAGAATCGTCTTTAGGGAAATATACTTCCATATTGCCATTTATAAGATTAACGACTTCTCCTTCACCCCATTTTTTATGTACCAGCCTTGTTCCCACCGCAATCTTGCTCTCTAATACGGTCTCAGCTTCCCTTAGTTTCGCCATCTCATCGGAAGCATTATTATACTCCTCAAGAAATGCCGCCGCCTTTTTCTTGTTTTCCACTATAAGCTGCTTATCTTTCGATTTCGGTCTGGTAAAAGAAATCCCATCAAACAAATCGTATACGGAGCAACAATAAATCAGGTCAAATGCGAGCATATGTTTCTCCGTATCCGGGAACATATCATTCCCCTCCGGCAACGCAAATCTTCCGGCGTCTGTATCCAGAAGTTCCTTCGTACTTTTGATCTGCTCCACAATCCAATCGCACATCCTGTAATAAACATCCAGTTTTATATTATCCCCAGTTCCCCAGTCATCATAAAATTCGATACAATCTGCAAAAATTCCTGCCTGAGTTGCTTTATACATATAGTGATGATCCGGGTCATATAAAAACAGGTAGGCGGACACAGAATGAGAATTCTGCTCATACCGGTAGCCCCCCGGGAAATACTTTTCCAGCAAAATACGGCTGCTTTTGAAAAAATCTGAAATTTTTTCCTGCTGCACGCTCAAATCTCCGCCATCATCTTCATATAAATCAAGGAACATCTGCCTGACCGTCTTCGGTTCTCGACGGGCAAACTCCACCAGCCCGTGAAACGGCTGCGTATAACTATCTATAATATTCTCGGTACTTACTTTCACCTTATATAATGCATCCGCAAATTTACCGTCATCACAGTTCAGAGCTTCATCCATCAGGAAACGAAACTTCTTAGCCACAAGCCATTTATAATATTCACAGTTTTTCTGATTATTGATATTATCAAACTTGTCTATATAATGGGCAAAAATCTGTTGGATATGTGTATCATTCATGAT
>JAJBTR010000120.1 GCA_020860745.1 Lachnospiraceae bacterium
ATTAGAAATAGTAAGGAGTTAATCAGTCAATAGAAACAGGTACATTGTAATTAGCGCGCTATTAAATTATCAAATAAAGAAAAGGAGCACAATTATGAGTGAAAAATATGCAAGCTTAATGCAGCCATTGGTGCTGCCAAATGGAAAGATTCTTCGAAACCGTGTGACTGCAGCAGCAGCAACAAATAATTTTATCCAGACGACACTTGCTACATACCCGATGAGTGAGATGATAACTATGATTGTCAATCGTGCAAAAAATGGGGCTGCGATGGTGACACTCACCGGTATTACGGAAAAGGGAAGCAAGGAATTTTATCACAACCAGGTGATTTCCGGAGCAGCTTCGGCAAAAGATTTTTTTACCCTGTTTGATCTTGAAAATGATGCCAATATGGGAAAATTTTGTGAGTTAACAGAGGCAATTCATATGGAAAACAGCAAAATTATTCTTCAGCTTATTCCGCTTGCGCCTAATGGTTATGATTTACAGAGTGGTTTTGTACAGAGGTTTGGACAGCCAGATGAGGAACAGAAAGAAATTACGCCCGAAATGTTCGATGAGATTAAGGCCAGGATGGTTAAATGGGCCGGCCTGGCAAAACGTGTCGGGTTTGACGGCGTGCTGGTACATATGTGCTACCAGTTCTCAATTGCCGCGAGAATGTTATCTTTGCGCAGCAACCACCGCACGGATGAATACGGCGGGAGCCTTGAAAACAGATGTCGCTGGCCGCTGCAGATTTGCGACGAGATTAAGAAAGCCTGCGGAAAAGAGTTTATTGTGGAGGCGGTTATCTCCGGGAATGACCCTGCGCCAGATGGCTGGTCAGTTCAGGACAGTATAGCATTTACAAAGATGGCGGAGGGAAAAGTGGATTTGATTCAGATTCGAAATGCTGAAATAGATCCCTCTCATCCTACCGGTTATTCCAGCCATCCGTATCCCATGATGCAGGATGCGGCTGACATCAAGGCTGGCGGCGTAAAGATTCCGATTGAGACGATCGGAGGTTATAACGATCTTGATGTCATGGAAGATGTGATTGCCAGTGGCAAAGCAGATATCATCGCAACTGCGCGTTCCTGGATCAGCAATCCGGAATTTGGGAAATGTATCACAGAGGGACGCGGCGAGGATGTTATTCCCTGTATCCGTTGTAATAAATGTCACAGCAAGAGCATGGTGGATCCTGTTGGTTTTGCGGCAACGCATTGCTCCGTGAATCCGCTCTGGGGTCTGGAGCACCGTGCAGATCAGATGTTTGACGCACCTGCGGTAAAGCGCAGTGTAGGTATTGTGGGCGGCGGTCCCATTGGGATGCGTGCTGCTATTACAGCGGCTGATCGCGGTCATGACGTGACAATTTATGAGAAGAGTGATCGCCTTGGCGGACTCGTTAATTGTGTAGATGGTATACATTTTAAGTGGCCCCTGACAAAATATAAGGACTGGTTGATTGCACAGGTTGAAAAGCGGGAGAATATTACCGTAAAACTTAACACCGAGGCTACGAAAGATTTGCTGAAAGCAAATGGTCATGAGAAAGTGATTGTCAGCGTTGGCTCTGTACCAGTGGCACCTCCAATTCCGGGTATTGAGAACGCAAAAAGCTGCGTGGAGGTTATGCAAAGCGGCGAAGAAGTTGCGAAAGATGTTGTCATTATCGGCGGCGGTGATGTGGGTATTGACTGTGGAATGGATTTGGCTGAAAAAGGACATAACGTGCTTGTTATTGAGATTACCCCAATCCTTGCGGGAGGTACCATGATTATGCATACCTATTCTCAGGCGGTTGGAGCGTGGAGTGCACTGCCGACATTTAAAACCAGTATAAAATCCCGTACTACCAGGATTACTTCGGACAGCGTTACTTATGTAGATGGACAGGGAGAGGAACATACCGTTGCGGCGGGAACCGTATTGTATGCAACCGGAATGAAGCCGGCGACCGAAGAGAGTGTTGCGTTGGCAGATTCTGCTGCTTACGAGACTTTCTTCGTGGGAGATTGCAATGGCAGCGGAGATTTGCAGCGTGGTAATCGCCAGGCTTACGGTGCGGCAATGAGAATCTGATACGCAGTAGGAGGATGATGATATGAGATTCAGAAATAAGGTTGCTCTAATCACCGGCGGCGCCGGTGGGATGGGCGCTATGGAAGCCCGGCTTTTTTCGCAGGAAGGCGCCGGTGTAGTGATCGCGGATGTGGTTGACAAAGCCGGAGAAGAATTGGCGGAGGCAATACGCAGAGAAGGCGGAAATGCATTGTATGTGCATTTAGATGTCTCTGATGAAGAACAGTGGATAGCGGCTGTTCAAAAAGTGAGCGATTCTTTCGGCGGGCTTCATATTCTGGTGAATAATGCCGGAATAAATGGAGGCAAACTGCTTCCCGCGGAGGATTTGACTACGTGGAACAGGATATATGCGGTTAACGTGACAGGTCCAATGCTTGCCATGAAGCATTTTTGCGGGATGATGCGTGATTCCGGCGGTGGGGCGATTATTAATATCGCCTCCACTGCAGGTACAAACGGACATTTTCTCGCGGCATATTCTTCATCTAAGTAGGCATTGCGCGGATTGTCCCGTTGCGCTGCGCTGACGTATGGACCATGGAAGATCCGAAGCAATACAATTTGCCCCGGAATTATTAATACACAGCTGGGAAACGGGTTGCCTCCGCAGGCCCTGGAAGCGTTTGTAAAGGCAAATGCAATTGAGCGAATGGGAGAGCCGGAGGAAATTGCCAGAGCTGTTTTGTTTCTGGCAAGCGATGAGGCGTCCTTTATCACCGGGCAGGAGATATCTGTGGACGGCGGTTTTGATGGAACGGCAGCTTACGGAACCATGGCGAGAACCAGCGGCATGCTGGAGCAAATGCTGAGCGGTCTTTGATTTGGCTGACGAAATGATGATACACTATACACAGGGCGGAAGGAGAAAAAATGTATAACCGGAAATACCTGACAGAGAATGTTGCAAATCCGCGCACATACTGTGAACAGTTTATGAGATACGGACTGACAAAGATGCCGCCGGTGATTATTGGGTGTGCAATCGCAGGAGGAAACCAGGGAAAGGAAAGCAATCCCAATCTGCCGGAACTGATTGATGAGCAGGTTCAGCAGGCATATGACGCATGGAATGCCGGTGCGTCAATGGTACATGTTCATTGCAGATGTCAGAATAACCCGGGGAAAATGACGGATGATACGGAATTGTATCGGGAGGTGAACCGGCGTATCCGGGAGAAATGCCCGGATCTGATCATTAATAATACCGGCGCCGGCGGCTGGACTGCGAACGGCGGCGAAAAGTACCCTCCGCTTGGATGTTGTATCCCGGCCCGTCCGGAGATCTGCAGTGTGGATATTACAAACTATACGTTTCATATTATGCGCAAGGCCAGGCAGGAGCCGCTTTATGGAAGAGATCATGATGTTATGGAGGAGGTTGTTTATAGCTGCACGAATGAGGATATGGATTATGTCTTTGAACAGCTGAGGAGATATCATGTGAAGCCGGAATTTGAGGCCTTTGATATCGGAGATCTGCTCTATATCGATCAATTTGTGAAGGAGGGAAAGCTGACAGAAGAGGACTGTCCGATTTCAGTTCAGATGTGTTTTACTCCATTGATGACGTATCAGTCGCCGGATATGCTGCTGACTGCAATTCGGATGCTGCCGAAGAACTGTGTGATGAATGTTCTGGCCTCCGGTTCCTGCCAGTATCCTTTGCTGACTATGGCGATGATTCTGGGGTGTAATGTCCGTGTGGGAATGGAAGATGGGTATTATATTCGCCGGGGACAGCTGGTGGACAGCAATGCGCAACTGGTGGAAAAGATGGTGCGCCTGGCCGGTGAACTTGAGCGGCCGGTGGCTTCCTGTGCACAGGCGCGGGAGATACTCGGACTTGGTGAACCGAGAAAGGAATTTTAAATGATGGCTGTTCCTGTGCTGACGAAATTTGCGGCACAGGAACAGTGTTCGGGAGAGGTAATCATATGAAAACAGTTTATGTTCTGGGCGCTTATTCTACCCCGATCAGAAAATGGGGAGAGAAGACACACAGAGATCTGGTCAGAGAGGCATATCTGGGAGTGCTGAGGGATGCGGGCCTGGAAAATGGAGAGTTGATTGAATCAGTCTGGTCAGGCAATGCAATGCTTTCCAGCTGGGGACAGAATATGATCCGGGGTCAGGTTGTATTTACGCCGTTGATTGAGGAAGGATTGCTTCCGTCAAGGCTGCCCTTTTTTAATGTGGAGGGCGGGTGCGCAACGGCGTCTCTGGCTTTTCACGGAGCGTGGAGAGATATTATGGCAGGGATTAGCCAGGTGTCTCTGGCTTTGGGATTTGAGAAAGTTTTCATTCCGGATAACAAAAGGCTTACATTGGAGCAGTTTGCAAGCGGAATTAATCAGATGAATCCGGAGGAATGGAAAAAAATATACAATGACGTGGCGGAACTGACAGGGACTACATTTGAGTTGGGAAGTGACCGCACGATGTTTATGGATACGTATGGTATGCAGGCGAAATATCATATGTGGAAATATGGTACAACGCAGCGGCAGATTGCGATTGCCGCAGCAAAAAACCACTGTAACGGGAGTTTGAACCCAAATGCACAGTATCGTTTTGAGATGACACCGGAGGAGGTGCTCGAGGATCGTATGGTCACCTATCCTCTGACCCGCGCCATGTGTGCCCCTGTTGCCGACGGAGCCTCCGCAGCTTTATTGTGCAGCGAAGAATTTTACAGGAATCTTCCGTCTGAAATACAGAGGCGGTGCGTAAAGGTAGCTGCCTGTCAGCTGACCAGTGGGAAATACCGGGCAGTGGATGAAGTGAGCCTGAGTTATGTGGCGGCACAGAAAGCGTATTCATTTGCGGGAATTACACCACAGGATATTGATGTGGCGGAAGTACATGATGCTACGGCGTTCAGTGAAATCTACCAGGCGGAGATGATGGGATTTTGCCCTATTGGGGAAGGGGGAAAACTTATTGAATCCGGAGCAACCCGTATTGATGGAAAGATACCGATCAATACATCCGGTGGGCTGATATCGAAAGGGCATCCGATCGGGGCTACAGGCCTTTCCATGATCAGTGAACTGGTGACGCAGCTGCGCTGGGAGGCGGGAGCCCGGCAGGTAGCACAGCCGGAATTCGCGCTTCAGGAAAACGGAGGCGGAATCATGGGGTTGGAGGAAGCGGCATGTTCCGTTGTTATCTTGCAGAAGGCATAAAGGTCTGATAGAATTGCTGTAAAACAGTAAAGGAGATGATAAGTCTGTGAACCTTATAAGCCTGAAGTATTTTATAGCGATTGCGGAGCAAAAAAGTTTTACGAAAGCGGCGGAAATGCTGTATGTGACACAGCCGGCGCTTTCCAAATCAATCGCAGATCTTGAAGAAGAGTTTGGAGTACCGCTTTTTGTCCGTTCCAAAAAAGGAATTTTTCTGACAGAGGCGGGAGAACAGTGCTTCGCGGAAGCAAAGAGTATTGTGCATCAATGTGATAAATTGGTGGAAAGCATGCGGCTTTGCCAGCATAATCAGGCTGGTTCGCTCAGTATCGGGTATCTGGGTTCGATTGAGTACAATCTGCTTTCAAATCCTTTAAAGTATTTGTCAGATGCTCAGAATGGTGGAAATGTGTCATTGGTTCGTGCAAATCTGGCAGAACTGAACCAGTCTTTGCTGACAGGAAAATTTGATTTGATTTATACTGTTGCGGTGGGACTGGATAAAATATCTGGCATTCGCTATAAAAAGATAGCAAGGAACCCGTTAAAGCTGATTGTTTCTACTAATAATGAGCTGGCTAAAAGAGATTCTGTGCAGGTTAGTGATCTTGAGGGACTGCCATTTGTCTTATTTGAAAGAAGTTACTCGCCGCTTACCGTGGATTATACAATCAATATGTGTTTACAGCACGGCTTTTCTCCCACGGTGGTGCATTATGCCAGTGATCCCCAGACGCTGCTGTTGTCGGTATCGTCCGGAAAAGGGGTGGCATTTCTGTCTGAGCGTGCTACCTACCTGTATTCCGCAGCAAGTGCGGCATATCAGTCTTTTGCGGGATTAAAGATACTGGATATTGATGATTGTGACCTTGATTTTGATGTTGTGATTGTATATAAGAAAGATAATAAAAATCCTTTTCTTTCTGTGTTTCTGGAAATATGTGACAGATTTTCTGAACTGTAGCTTATAGTTTGGAAATGATAAACAGTGTAAAGAAGAATTCATGGTCTTTATCTGATGTGCAATACAGGGGATGATAAGACAGTGTTAATAATAAAGAGTAAACAGGGAGGAGCAGATTGATGAATAAAGTGATTACTGTTTCGGGTTTCGACGTAGATGTGAAAAATATTGAACTGACGGATTTCCCGGAGATTAACGGACAAATCAATTTTTCTGTTGCCAGCGGGGTGATTTGTGAGAGACAGACAGAAAAGGCGGTTATCAGGATGAGCGTGCTCGGACCGGACGGTTATCTGGCAGCTCATAAATCTCCGGGGGTTGCCTGTGTCTGCATTGAAAGCGGCTCTGGTATAATCGGAATCGTCGATGTTGACGGGAATGTAAAGTGTGAAATTCGTGCAGAATCGGGAGATGTGTTGATTTTCGAAACAGATATGCCGCTTCATTATTATCAGGCGGGAGAAAATGGTATGTCATATATTGTTGTATCTTTATAGGCCGGTTTTGGCGTTAATAAACGATTTTGTTCGAAAAATGGAAAAATTTCTATTCCGGTTTATCGGGGTGAGGATATTCAGGATGCATGATTATTTCACAGGATGTGTAATGTCAGGTTACTGAATATCATTTTTTGTGGCCACGAAATGAATTCGTGTGATCCGGATTTTTTCTGATAGTTGTGTAGTTTTTCAAAGAGAATCTCTCATGTCTTCAACTACAGTCAAAAAGTTATGGATGTTCGGGTTCGGGTTATCTTTTCTCCACAGCAGCACCACATCTACAAAACAGTCATCTCCACTCAGAGCAACAAGCTATACACCGGAAGCGGCAAATGACTTCTGGTGTTTGGGCACAATGGATACCTTATTACCGGAGGCCGCCAGCAAAAATCCCTGCTCTACACTTTGCACATACTGGAACATAATATTTTTTATATGATGAGAGCTGAGCAGGTGGTTGATAAATTCGCGGTAGTTAGGCGCCAGATCCGTGGAGGCCATCAGAATATTTTCGTTTTTAATATCTTCGAAAGAAACGGATGGGCATTCTGCCAGTGGGTGATCTGTCGGCACAACGACACAGAGTGGGTCTCTATATAAATGACAGGCATCATACAGGGCGTCATTTTTAGAAGGCAGCTGCACAGTCAGAGAGATGTCACACTCATGGTCGTCCAGCATCCGGTAAGTCTGCGGAATATTACAGCTCATCGGTTCCAGCGAGCAGGAAGGATATTTTTGAGAAAACGCGCGAATGTAATCTCGCAGATCTTTGCGTGATGCCGCAGCCAGCAAAGTCCGCTTGAGAGACGAATTGTATTGGATATGCAGGGATCTTATCTTTTTAATTGAATTTTCGTACGTTTGAATAATACAGGCCGCATCTTCGAGGAAAGTTGCTCCGGCTTCCGTCAGTGAGACAGACTGACGGTTTCGGTAAAACAAAAGGGCGCCGATTTCTGCTTCGAGCTGTGAGATGTGTTTGCTCAGCACCGGCTGCGTAATATAGTGCTTTTTTGCGGTTTCGCTGAAATTTAATACCTCAGAAAGTGTGACAAATTCCTTCAATACTTCAATATCCATTCTCCGTACCCCCATAACCTAATCTGTTCTAATTTATTTATTATAAACGAAATGACCGGAAAATAGTATAAATTTTCCTGTGATTGCCGTATTTTTTTCTGGAATAAAGACGCAGAAAAAAAGAATAACCCACATGCTGATAAAAATCTGGAATAAGGGTTGATTTCTTTTGAATTTCCATTTTTCTATTACTCAGGATATGATTTTATTTACAGAAAGACCGGAGGGTGTTTTTGAATACTTTGAGGAGGTATATGTTGTATGGAACTGAGCAGATCGGATGCGTTTCTGGTTCTCAGGACAGCTTATAAGACGGGGCTGCTGCAGAAAATAATGGCAAAGGAAGTAAAGCCGGAAGAGCATGTTCCGGGAACAAGCTGTCTGGATGAACCGGTAAAATCCTGGGATTCGGATTTTGTTCTCCTGGAAGACTATGGACAGTTTCTGGCGGAACTGATCGACACGGTGAGAAAGGAGGGGAAGACAAATGGCTGATATGCAGAAACTGAAGGATGGGCTTGTCGGAATCGTCGGGAGAAAAAGTGTTGTGACGGATGAACAGGCTCTGGCGGCGTTTGCCGGCACGTATCACGGTTTTATGGAGCCTGGAAAGATATTGTGCATGGTCTATGCGACGAAAACAGAAGAAATCCAGGCAATCGTGAATTTTGTCAGAGATGAAATCGGATGCGGCATTGTACCGTGTTCTTCTGAGGATAATGTCAAGCTGACGGGTGCATCTTTACCGGCGCCGGGGACGGAGGCAGTAGTTCTGAATCTGAGCCAAATGAAACGGGTTTTCCGGGTGGACATGAGGAATCGGGTGGCTTTTGTCGAAGCTGGTGTTACTTTTGCAGAGCTGGAGAACAGGCTAAAGGGAACCGGTCTGAAGCTGGATTACCCTTTTCTTGCGAGGAAAAATAAGTCTGTGATTGCAACGATGCTGGATCGTGACCCGATTACGGTTCCGATGAATGCCTGGGACATAAACGATCCCCTACTCTGTCTGGAGGTCGTGTTTGGGGATGGAAGCGTTTTCCGTACAGGCAGCGCGGCCGGTCCGGGCACACTGGAAGAACAATGGGAGGCAGGAGTCGCCATGAACAATCCGATGGGACCCTCCCATACGGATTTTGCACGCGTACTTTCCGGATCGCAGGGGACGCTGGGTATTGTGGCATGGGCTTCTATCAAACTGGAATTAGATTTGAGCGCGGAGCAGATGCTTTATGTAGAAACGGAGACAGTCGCGCAATCGGCTCCGGTTGCATGGCAGGGTATTCGCCGCAGACTTGGCAACAATTATGTTTTCCTGAATGATTTTGCGTTGGGATGCGCCATTGGGAATGACAGGGAGGAGATTGACGCTATCGCGGGCAAAGCGGCAAAGTGGACGCTGGCTGTCAATGTGGCCGGCAAAAGGAGAAGACCGGAGCAGAAAGTAGAATTCAACTGTAAGGATTTAAAAACAATTGCCAGGCAGGAGTCTGTCCGCAAAAGAGCGGTGGATAAGATAGCGGCAGTTGACAATCTTTCCGTTACGAGGGCACTTACCGGTTTGAATGAGGGTAAGCGTTGGAAGCATCGCTACGCGGGAGAAGCGATTGATATTTTCTTTTTAACCACACTGGATGCGGCGGATACTTTCACAGAGCTCGTGGAGCGAATTCTTCCGGACGGCATGAAGTATGCGGCATATATTCAGCCCTGCATGCAGGGACGTTACTGCCATGTGGAGTATATTGTTCCATATTCGGAGGAAAACAAGGGCAGAGCAAAAGAACTGTATCTTTCCCTGATGGATGCCTTTCTGGAAGCAGGAGCATTTTTCAGCAGGCCTTACGGCGTCTGCACGAATCAGATATTCGAGAAGGCTCCCATGCAGGTAACGAGCATAGGTAAGCTGAAAAAGATGTTTGACCCGCAGCATATTCTGAATCCAAACCGTTTTTTTGAGGAGGTGTGATTGATTTATGGCTTTGAAAGATTTGTTAGGGGAGCAGAAATCGTGCCCGAGATGCAACATCTGCAAATGGATCCCTATTGAGAAATATGCCGGACCTGAGACGCAGGCCTGTTGTCCGGCAATTGAAAAATATCAGTTTCATTCTTACAGTGCGGGCGGAAAAATGCATATGTGCATCGGTATCAATGAGGACAGGATTCCGCTGGATGCGTCTGCAGCGGAGATTGCATATAAATGTCATTTCTGCGGAGCCTGCGAGTACAGTTGTAAGGCATACCGCCCGGATATGGATGTCACAGATACTTTTGACGAACTCCGCATTGCGTGTGTGGAAAAAGGGCTGGCGCCCATCGCTCACCGGGAGATGATAAAAAGTTTGTCTGAAAACGATGACTGTTACGGGCGCAAGAAGAAAGAAAGAATCAACTGGTGTGCGGATACAGATATCCGGCTTCTTTCTGCGGATCAGACCGCTGAGTATTATTTTTATGCGGGAAACAGTGTGTTGTATGATGCGAAAGAGGCAATGAAAGCCGCGAAGCTGGTTCGGTTGCTGATGAGCAAGGGTATGGATCTGGTGACGGCCGGAACGGAGGAAGCGAACAGCGGCTATGAAGCATTTGTGCTGGGTCACATTCCGGAGGCGAAAACCTGTGCGCAGGCGGTATGTGACCAGGTGAAAGCTTCCGGTGCGAAGACGATAATCGTTATGGATGCGCACAGCTTTGGCATGATGCGAAATTACTATCCGAAACATGGGTACGATCTGGGAGTTGAGATCCGACATGTGACAGAGGTTCTGGCGGATCTGATCACCGATGGACAAATCATGTTCGAGAGTACATGCGCGAAAACTGTTACATATCAGGATCCATGCTATCTGGGCAGGCGCTCTGACCCATATAAGCCGCCGTTCCCCGGATCAAAGGATATGCGTCCGGTTTCCATGTCGAGAACCGGAGAACTCGGTGTTTATGAAGCGCCGAGAGATATTTTAAAGGCAATCCCCGGAATCACACTGACGGAGATGAAGCGGATCAGGGGATACGCGTGGTGCTGCGGCGGCGGCGCGGGAGTGCCGCAGGTTTATCCGGAACTTACGGAAGCGACATCCCGGACGCGTATCAGTGAAGCAAAGAGTACCGGGGCTGACATACTGGTCACTGCCTGCCCGAATTGTGAGCGCGTGCTCTCACAGGTGTCGGACGGTATGCAGGTGATGGATATCCTGGATCTTGTGTTAGAGGAAGGAGGTGCGCGGTAATGATTGATGTAAATGCGTATAAAGAACTGGAAGCAGTAGTCGGGAAAGAATATCTGACGGAAGATCCGGCGGTATGCACTTCCTACGCGATTCAGCCGTTCCACAGGACGGAGCCGGGTGTATGGGTGAATGTGCCGGCCGCGGTCATTCTGCCCGCCTGCACGGAGGATGTTGCTGCGATTGTTAAGATCTGCAACAAATATAAGATAAAATATAAGGCACATTCTACAGGTTTTGGCGCTCACGCAGGTCCGGGACAGGACGGAGTGCTTCAGGTAGATCTGCGAAGGATGAACCATCTGATTGATTTTGATGAAAAAAAACGGGATAGCTGTGGTGGAACCTTATACAACATATCTGGAAATCCAGCAGAGGGGGTGGCCGAAAGGACTTTCACTGCTGATGAACACGGCGGGTCCGCATACATCCATTCTGGCCAGCATCACGTCCCACCAGGGCGGAGGTAATAATTCAGCATCCATGGGGTATAACGGCAGAAACCTTCTTGGGTTTGAGTGGGTAACTCCGGACGGCGAGATAGTCCGTGCCGGATCGGCGGAGTGTAATGGAAAGTATTTTTGCGCGGATGGGCCGGGACCCAGTATTAAGGGTATCGCCCGCGGCTATTTTGGGTACGATGGCGGCCTGGGTATTTTTACAAAGGCGGCAGTCAAGCTTTACAATTGGCCTGGCCCGGCAGAGATTCCTGCAGAGAACCGAGGCAAGGATGTCATTGCAGATATGCCGCGTAATTTCCATCAGTATATGCTCTTTGTAGAGGGATGGGATAAAATCCGGGAAGCGTTTCTTCTCCTGGCGGAAGCGGATATCTGTTTTGCGGCATATAAAATGGCCTATCCGCTGCAAGTGCTGACGCAGAATCCGATGGCGACCTATAAGGCAGAATTGTTCCCGTCAGTTAAAAATGTATACGAAGAAATGAAACAGTGTGTGGTTGTCACAATCGCGGGGTGTTCGAAAGATGACATGAAGTATAAGCTGGATTGTCTCCATGACATTACGGAAGAACTGGGCGGATTTCTGCTGGGCGGGTATCCGAGAGCGCACGATGACAAGGTGATGCTGTATCAGATGCTGAAAGCGAATGCATATTGTCACAATTTTAATCAGAGCATGACTTTCCATGTCACTATGGGTGCGGATGAGTCTATTGACAGCATCATGAGGCAGGGGGAGGAAGCGGAGCGTATCAAGAAAGGATACATTAAGGAAGATGGTTGTCTGAATGATATGGGAGACGGTGCGTGGGCTTGTTTCTATGATCAGGGTACATGGGGTCATTGCGAGGCGACGATGCTTTTTAATCCGGTAATACCTTCCCAGGCAGATTCTATGCAGCGCTATTCTGATGACTGCGCGGATGTGCAGTACGATAAGCGCCTGGACGGTATCGGATTTGCCATGTTCGGCGGATTAAAGACAGTAAAAAAATTTAGCGAAGGATCATACAATTTCCTTGATTGGACGCTTCGGTTGAAAGAAGCCTGGGATCCGAATGCCACTTCAGACCAGACATTCCGTTAATAAAATACACAGAAAGGCAGAAAATTATATGAAAACAATTATTATCGGCGCGGGTTGCGCGGGCCTGACCGCTGCGCAGGTTCTGCTTGCTGCGGGTGAGACGGATATCACGATTCTCGAAGCACAGGGCAGAGCAGGCGGCAGGATGGTGACATATTCAAAAAATGGATATCATGTGGATATGGCGGCGCAGCTGGTACATCCCGGATATCACTCTGCAAAGCAGTTGATTCACGATTTGGGGATGGACGATGAACTGGTAGTCAGCTCTATGGATGGTTTGCGTATTTTTGATGGGCGGAATCTTATTATCCCGGCACCTACAGAGAGCATGCCAGAGCTTGGGAAAACACTTGCATGGATGGATCAGATGGGAGGTCCGGAAAACTTTGGGAAGTTTGCCGCGTATGTGGAGTCTTACTGTAAGGAAAAAATGTACGAAGGCAGTGTAGACTGGTTTGTGGATGAACTGGACGATAAGGGAAATTTCCGTGATTTTGTGATTGAGAATTTTGGTGAGGGATTGCTCCATGGATTTGTGGAGCCTGTCACGGCAGCGGTTGGTCTTTGCTATCCGGAGAACATTGGAATTTGGTTTGGCCTTCAGATTATGTGGACCGTTCTGGCAGGGGAGGCAAGCCTCTTAAAGCGGGGAATCGGCAGCCTTGCGGATGCGGTGATTTCGCAGTGTGGAGATCGGATACGGACGAATACTCCTGTGAAGAAAGTAGTGATCGAAAATGGAAAAGCGACCGGGGTCATTACAGAGGATGGGTTCCTTGCGGCTGACCGGATTATCTGTGCAGTTACAGCGAATCATGCATTGGAGATTCTGGAAGATGCTCCGTATGAGATGACAGATGCGCTTGCCAGGGTCACTTATTGTCCATGCATCCCCACCCTGATTCTGGTGGATAAGAGTAAGTTTAAATTTGACGGTATCGGAGCTCTCTTTATGCGAAAACTGAACGCTCCGTTTGGCGTGATGAGTTTTAAGGCAGCTCAGTCCCCACAGTCTGTTCCGGAGGGAAAAGATGCCATAACCTGTTTTGTCTACGAAGACGGCGCAAGAAAACTCTGGGACAAGTCTGAAAAAGAGATTGCTGACGCCGTCATAGATGCTATGGAAATGGCGATTCCGGGCATTCGGGATGCGGTGGAAGGATATTGCGCAGTCAGGTTTCCGGAGGCTAATTATCTTATGGAGGCAGGAACAAGTACAGCGATCAAGGATTTCCGTGACAACCATTATAAATGTGTGGATTCCCTGTATCTTTGCGGGGAGTATATGTACACCGGTTCTTATGAGAGTGCGATTGCTGCAGGAAGACGTGCAGCGGAAGTGGCGTTGGGGAAGCTTAAGTCTATTTGAAGTAGTCCGGAAATGAGAGGCGATCGTTTCTTGTTTCATATGTAATGCTGATCATTTCGGCTGTGATTGCAATCATTTGTACAGCCGCTTTTCCGAAAGAATGTGTCGGAAGAAATCGAGGTAAAAAAATGGCAAAACAAAAAATTATATTAAGCAAGGAGCTTCCGGGACAGATAGTAAGTATCCCGGAAGAGTTAAAGAGTAAGAGTTATTATAAATATCTACAGGTTCCTTTTGAGGATATCCCGGCGGATTTGCGGGCTTCATTGACTTCTTTCAAGGGTACAAAAGAGGAGGCGTTGGAACCGGAGGATCGCACAAAGCTTTTTGATGTGCAGCGTTGGCCGAAAGAAGACGGCGTTTACCCATTGAAAAGGGGCGGACTTCTGGTGGCTTCCAACGTGAAGCTGCCGCATATGACCGCTGAGGCGTTGAACTGGTGGGGAGCCTGGCATGCGATTGACCCGTTGCGTTACGCACTCTGGGATCCACAAGATCATTACGACATCAAAATCAGTGAAGACGATCGTAAGCGGATTCTGGATCCGACAATTCCGGATGCGGAGAAACTGTGGGGGCTTCATCATCATGTGCTGGAATCTCTGGATCAGGATGAGCCGACATCTATGGATATGCAGTTTTTGAATCCGTTTGATTATGGATATGACAAATCAATGTTCGGTACGGATCGCTGTCTGGGCATGCTTTCCGCAAAAACTGTTATGGGTGGAAAACTTCCGGTATTTATGACGGAGGTCTGCTGCATTGGCGAGGATGGAGTGCTGGAAATCCGCCTGCGCTTCTGGCTTGGATATGAAATCCGGACAGATGGGACGGTAAAATGTAAGATTCCGAGGTTTGTAAAGATTCCGCAGGAGATTGCGAAGAGCCTGATCATTCACAACCACAGAGAGTACAGGCATCTGGACAAATTCCTGATGGACCTGTATGCGGAGGAAAAGGATAACTGGGCGTAAACTGTATAAGTAAAATAAATGTAACAGGAGGTAACAGAAAAATGAAAGAATTGACTTATGATGTACAGAGCGGAATTCATCGTTCCGCAGAGGAAGAATGGATGCCACATGTGGCGATGTCGCCAAAATTTTTTGAGTGGCACTATATCACGCTTCCCATGACTGGGGCGAACGGCCATCAGTATTTTATGTTCATCTGTGCATTTAATTTCTCGTCCGAGATCTATAAGCAGGTGGCGACGGAGGGGCATCCGGAAATGATCCCGGAAGGTATGAAAATCTATTCGACTATGCTCCACATGTGCGATTATACGACGGATTTGTTTAAGTCCGGCGGAGGACCGGTCATAGTATCGGCGTATGCGGCGTTTGATACCGAAAACAATGCCCTGACGCTGACGAATCCTGAGATTAAACTGTATCTGAATTTCAGATACAGGGGCGATGAGGTCTATATTTATTGCAGATCGGATGTTTTTGAGTGTGAGCTGAAATGCACCGGCGGCAGCCGTGTACTCTGGATGCAGGACAGACCGGATAAACCCGGATTTATTCGCGAGGGAGCGGAGGGAGACTGGAGTTTTTATTATTCGCTTCCCAAGCTTCCATATTCCGGCTGGATCAGATACAGGGATGAGAGCGGAAAAGAAATCTATACGGATGTCACCGGACAGGGATGGATTGATCGTCAGTGGGGCGATTTTCTGACTAAAACATGGGAGTGGACTTCGTTTCGTTTTGCTGACGGCGACCGTATCAACGGCTATAACTTTGCCGGCGGATATCAGGTGCTGACTTACCAGAAAGAAAATGGCGAGACCAGCTTCTACACGGATTATAAGGTTATCCAGAATGGGTATGCGAGAGCGTTTGACAACACATGGACATCTTACGGATGGGATTTTGAACTTCCGTGCAAGGATGGGTATTATCGGCTGGAGCCGTTGTCTAACAAGAATTATATCCCGACGCCGGGGAATACTATTTTTGAGGGATTGTGTAAAATTCTGGATAAGAATGGGGAACAGGTCGGATGGGCAGCCATGGAGACGATGGATGTAAAAATGATGCACAATGCACCAAATGAGGAATTTAATAACTTTCCGTCATAGAATGGCATTGATCTGATTGTTGAAAAAACGGAGCGTTCCGGATGGACGCTCCGTTTTCAGAATGCCGCAGGAGTGCGAATGCGTAAGAAATCAGGATAATTGTGCTGTCCGTACCCCGCGCGGCGAGTTTAAGACAAACGCCGCTTTCCGACTCACCCAAAAGCGTTTTAAATTTTATTTATCATGCAGCGACTGAATACGCTTTGCATAACC
>JAJBTR010000406.1 GCA_020860745.1 Lachnospiraceae bacterium
ATATTACAGAGCACCGGCTCCAGCCAGTCATTCTGATACACGGCAGCCACAAATGTCTTTAACCTGGACAGTTCCTGAATCTGATCTGTATGCAGGCTTGCGGCACGTCCGACAAGTTCCCGGTCTGCCAGATCGGGAAGGCGCAGGATAATTTTTGTATTGGTATTTCGGATTACTGACTGATCCATGAGGCCCGGGGCCTGATCCGCAATGATAAATCCCTCACCGTAAGTTCTCATCTCAGCAATGGAATTTGCCAGCAGCTCCACCGATTTTCCCTGAAGGTTCGCCCCCTCGCTGACTTGCTCTGTTGATGTTCTCTTTAAAATATGATGTGCTTCTTCCAGGACCGTGATATGCTTCAGCGGCGCATTGCCGCCCACGGCGTTCGCCATCCGGTATTCCTGAAGCTTCATGACAAGCAGCCCCATGATCAGCGATCTGGTCTCCGCGGAACCCGTCCTGCTCAGATCCACAATCACATTCCGGTCGAACAATTCCTCGGGCGGCAGCTCATCATTCGTAAAAATCTGCCTGTACAAACCGTTCGTCAGTGACTTGATCCTCGTACATAGTGCCCCTTTATAATCCCCCTTGCTATCAGCGGAATATGCGGACTCCTCCATAACGACAGTAATCTGCCTCAGTACATCCTGAAACGTCGGATACAGTACCCGGCCACCGAAATCCCTATATCTGCACTCGGACGTTTCCAGATTCCAACCGGAAACAATATAGGCTCTCTCAACCGCATCCTTCAATACCGCAGACATCGCCGCATACATCGGCCAGCACACATTAAAAATCTCAATCAGCCGGTCAATATGTTCCAGGACGTGGACATCATCCGGGAAGCTGAACGGGTCGATCCGAAGCAACGGCATTTTCTTATAATTGGTTCCGTACACCTTTACATCCGGATAACTGCCGAACCTGTCTTTATACTCACCCTTTGCCGGTTCGATAACCAGGAATGTGATCTTGTCCTTACGTCCCGCAATTTTTTCCTCCATCAGCTTATCCAGCATGGCATAGATTGCAGTGGACTTTCCCGCGCCGGTGGAACCTGTGATAAAAGTATGCATGCGCAGACTTTCAATATCAATCCTCGCCTTCTGTTTTCGGCCATTCTCTCCCTCGTCATGTCCCATATGGTACAGATTCCCCAGTTCAAGAGAGCGGGTGCCGTCCTTCGGCAGATTCCTTCCAAACGGTGCCATGGGAACCACTGTAATCCCTGCAACGGATTTTTTTGGCAGCCCGATCTGAATCGCCAACTCATCCCCGCCTATCACAGAAGCCGGGGAAACCTTTACACTATCCTCTCCGTCGAACATTGGATGAACCAGTGAACCAAGATAGCCGGCCAGAATTCTGGTCTTCTCCGGTCTGAACCAGACATTGATATGGGAAGCCTGGACACTGGATTTCCGTCCGCGCATCAAAGCATTATAATTACCTACAACTCCAAGCGCAGTCTCGCTGTCTTCGGCAATCACATAAGCAGCGCAGTCAAAAGCCCCATAATTTTCACAGTGCTCCAACCGTTCCAGCTGGCAGTTGATTTTTTCCAGAAGAGTCCTGACCGAACGGTTTTCATAGCTGATCTGCAGATTTTTTCCTTCCGTTTTTGCAGAGGACACGGTATCCGTCACTGAACGGTTGCGGGAAGTATTCCTGGTATATGTATCGGATCTTCCGTCTGTCTGTGCCGTGCCTCGATTCATACCGCTGTTAACTCCCATATTAACAGAAAATATACCCGGCACTCCCACACCCATACCGACGCTTCCGCCGAAATAATTACCCGTAGAGTTGGTCCGGCTCTGTGTCATCGCGACGCCTTTGGAAATTCCATCCGCAATCCCGTCCATCCTCGCCTTTGAGAGGGACACAGTGTCACTTTCATTTATGCTAACAGAACTCCCCGCAAAGGGAGTCAACTGTGTATACAACAGCTCATACCCCTGCCTGCATGTCTCAATCTCAGAAACATCCAGCGGATCGGCGATCATCACGATCGCATACTTCTGCCCCCTCATGGAATCCGTCAGGTTTTCAATCCCCTGTACATACCCCACCGCACCGGAGGCTGCCGCATCACGGAGGGATACCACACCGGAAACCGAAGCATAACAATTATGTTCATCCGCTAAAACATCTTTTCGGAAATGTTCCACCTCATTATCTGACAGTTCCCGCAGATCTGACCCGATCAGGTTACCCGCCAATGCCCCATGAAAAGCCGCCGCATTAGCCTGTCTCTGCCGGCGTTCCGCATCACTGTCCCCTCTTACCTTTTTAGAAATAATCCCTATGTAATAATCTATCTGATATCCGTCGCTTCGAACCACCGTAGCCAGGCTGCAGCCGATGGATGAAATCACATTGACAATCGTCGTCAGCTTGTCCAGAAAATTCTCCTCCCGGTTTAGGACCAGTCTGGTCAGTCTGTAAAATTTCCCGCAGGAGACAATGTCAATATCTCTGGTCTCCTCTGAAAGTTTCACAAGATCATACATATCCAGCTTTTCCAGATAATTCTTCGTGATAATGGATGCCGCACTATTCAGGACATCATCTAACGAAACCCCCCCATTTTTTTGTGTCTCACGTAATTTATCTGCCATAGGTATCCCCCTCCCTATTGTGTCAAGCATAAAATGCTTGATTTTTCAATGTTTTTTCAGTAT
>JAJBTR010000317.1 GCA_020860745.1 Lachnospiraceae bacterium
CGTTAAATTCAGCATTTATCTTATGTTTAAAATTTCTTCATGAAACAACCCTGTACAAAAAGCACAATTTTTTCCATGCATATATTACAAATCTTCACAAAAGGCACCATATTCATACTTTTTCAATGGATATTCGGTTCTACCGCTCCCACTTATCACAGAGCGCATTGATCTGATCTGCAAATTTAGCCAGGTCCTTATTGCTGCCCTCCTTATTCTTATGGATGACGGCCAGCAGGCGCTGTCCGGCAGCCAGCAGACGGTCAAATACAGAGGAAACTCCCTTCTTCTTCGCTGCAGTCTTCTTTTCCGCACGTTTTCTGCTGCCGAGAACCACACAGGCATTCTGCAACAGATCATAGGAATCCCCGCTGTAAGGCGCGATTGCCGGCGCGCCGGTCGCCTCCGTCAGGTGAGCCGCAAACTCGTCCGTCACAGCATCTTCCCCGTGCACCACAAAAATCTGCTTTGGCTTTTCCGGCATTCCCTGCACCCAGGATGTCAGATGCTCCCGGTCCGCGTGGCCGCTGATGCCCGGAAGATTCAGAATCTGCGCACGCACCTGTACGGTCTCCCCAAACAGCTTTACCTCCGTCGCTCCGTTTAACAGGCTGTGTCCCAGCGTCCCCGGCACCTGATAGCCGACAAAAACAATCGTGCACTCCTCCCGCCAGAGATTGTGCTTTAAATGATGGCGGATTCGTCCCGCCTCGCACATGCCGGATGCGGAAATGATCACCTTCGGTTTTTTATCAAAGTTGATCGCCTTGGAATCCTCACTTGTCACGGATTTGACCAGACCCGGAAACTGGATCGGATTGATTCCCTGCTGTATCATCGCCAGGTCTTCCGCGCGGAAACACTCGCTGACATTTTCATTGAAAATATTGGTCGCTTCCACGGAAAGCGGGCTGTCCATATAGACCTCAAATCCCGGAAAGGCGGGCAGCATATTGTTCTGCTTGATCTTTCGCAGATAATACAGCATTTCCTGCGTCCGCCCCACGGAAAAGGCCGGAATCACGACATTTCCGCCGCGGGAAAAGGTAGCCGCCAGCACCTTTGCCATCTCCGTGGCATAGTCCGGCGGCACCGTATGCAGCCGGTCGCCGTATGTAGATTCAATGATCAGATAATCCGCCGCACCCGGCAGTTCGGGGTCGCGGATCAGCGCCCGGTTCCCGTTGCCGAGGTCGCCGGAGAAAATCAGCTTCCGGCTCTCCTTGCCCTCCGTCACGCGAATCTCAATAAACGAGGAGCCCAGCAGATGCCCGGCGTCCCGAAAGCATGCTTCCAGCCCCTCGCAGACCCGGATTTCCCGGTCATACGGGCAAGGCACAAAATGCTGCAATACTCCCTCCGCATCCTCCACGGAATACATCGGCACGACTTCCGGGCGACCCGCACGCCGAGCCTTGCGGTTCTTCCACTCCGCCTCCGACTCCTGAATGTGGGCGCTGTCTTTCAGCATAATGCCGCACAGCTGCGTCGTCGCATTGGTCGCATAAACTTTCCCCCGAAAACCTCTCGCGTATAACAGCGGCAGCAGACCGGAATGGTCAATGTGCGCGTGCGTGACAAAGACATAGTCGATGGAGGCCGCGTTGACCGGAATCTCCTGGTTCTCGTAGATGTCAGCCCCCTGCTCCATCCCGCAATCGATCAGGATATGCCGGTCGGCAAATTCTAAAAAGTGACAGCTGCCCGTCACTTCATGGGCGGCGCCGATAAAAGTTAGTTTCATACCGTCTCCTTTCTGGTTTCTGGCTGGGGGATTGTGAGACTCATTGATGCTTACTATATGGTGCTCAAAGAAACAAATCAACGCAGGCACGCTCGCGCTAGACTCCGCACGCAACGGTACTAAGAGGCTAAATTGTCCCCTGTTACAGACAGTACGTCCCTTCTAAATAGTTCACGAATTGCTGGGCTGTTCTTCCGGAGATACCGCCGTGTGCGAGTTCCCACTTGTTGGCCTCGCTCTTAAGTTCCTCATCGGAGAGGGTGATGCCTGCCCGGCGGGCAAGCTGAATGACGATGTCAAAGTATTCCTTCTGACTCGGTCTGGAATAATTGATCGTAACGCCGAAGCGGTTGACCAGCGAAAGTTTTTCCTGCATGGTATCGGAACGGTGCAGTCCATTCTCCTGCTCCATATCGCTGCGGTCGTTCCAGGTCTCCCGGATCAGATGGCGGCGGTTGGATGTCGCATAAATCAGCACATTGTCCGGCTTCGTCTCCACTCCGCCCTCGATCACCGCTTTCAGGAATTTATACTCAATCTCAAACTCCTCGAAAGAAAGGTCATCCATATAAATGATAAACTTATAATTCCGGTTCTTGACCGCCGCGATGACATTGGAGAGATCCTGGAACTGATGTTTATAAATCTCGATCATACGCAGACCGTCAGGGTAAAACTCGTTGACAATCGCCTTGATGCTCGTGGATTTTCCGGTGCCGCTGTCACCGAAGAGCAGGACATTGTTTGCCTTTCTTCCGCTGACAAACGCCTCCGTGTTATCCACCAGTTTCTTTTTCTGGATCTCATAGCCGACGAGGTCGTCCAGCATGACTTTTTCCATATTATTAATCGGGAGAAACTGCAGCCCATCCGCCCCGCTGCCGGAGATCCTAAACGCCTTATTTAAGCCAAACATTCCCACGCCGTAATCCCGATAAAACCCGGTGAC
>JAJBTR010000080.1 GCA_020860745.1 Lachnospiraceae bacterium
GGGGGAGGAAGCGGAATTTGTGCAGGAAGCCATCGCCGCGATGCCGGAGAAAAACCAGGCGGGGATCGTGGTGTTTGGTTCGGATGCTCAGATTGAGCAGTTTGTCAGTGAGAAAAAAGCGTTTACGGACTTTCAGGCCGAGATTAACGGGACGGCGACGAACCTGGAACAGGCGGTGCAGACAGCGCTGGCTCTGTTTCCGGAGGAAAGCGCACGCCGGCTGGTGCTTCTGACGGATGGAGCGGAGAATGAGGGCTCGATCCAGAACGTTGTTTCCGCTTTTTCAGGCAATGGAAGCTCCGCGCAGAGCAGTTCGGCTGTTTCCTCAGGCAGCGAAAGTTCTGCCAGGAGCAGTTCCACTCTTTTTTCAAATAGCAGTGGGTCTGCCTATGGGAATACGAATACTTCCGCGCCAGAAGTGGAATTCAAGGTGATGAAGTACGACAGTTCCGTGGAAGACGAGGTCTATGTCAGCGACGTGACGCTGCCGGACACCATCCGCCAGGGGGAGGCGTTCCAGGTGCAGGTGGAAATTTATGCCTCAGAGAGCGGAAACGCCACGGTGTCTCTCTATTCCGGGCGCACGCTGAAAGGACAGCAGGAGGTTGTGCTTCAGAAGGGATATAATGAGCTGTTGTTTTCGGACGAGGGCGTGGAGGAAGGACTGAAAAGCTACCGGGTTACGGTGGAGGCGGAAAACGATACGATTTCCATCAATAATTCCTACAGCGCTTACACAACGGTGGAGACGGACGGGCGGATTCTGCTGGTCGAGGGCGAGGCGGATGTGAGCGCTGAGTTTACAAAGATACTGGATGCGGGCAGTTTTACTTATGACGTGATGACGCCATCCGGCGTGCCGGTAAAAATTTCAGACATCAACCGGTATCAGACGGTGATTCTGCTGGATGTCTATGCGGATGATCTTCGGGACGGATTTCTGGATATCATTGAGACCTATGTGCAGGATTATGCCGGCGGTCTGATTGTCATCGGCGGGACGAACAGTTATGCGCTGGGCAATTACCGCGATACATCTCTGGAAACGGTGCTGCCGGTGTCCATGGACCTGGAAGGGGAAAACGAGGTGCCGCAGATTGCCATGGTGATGGTGATCGACCATTCGAGCAGTATGGCTGCGGCGTCAACGGAGAACGGCAGTATTACCTGCATGGAGATCGCCCGACAGGCGGCCATCAGTGCGCTGGATTCTCTGCGGGAAATCGACGAGGTGGGCGTCGTTGCCTTTAATGACGCTTATTCCTGGGCGGTTCCGCTGCAGACAGCCGAAGACACGGAAGCCATTTCTGCCAGTATTTCCGGTATCGCGGCGGATGGCGGCACCAGCATTTATCCGGCGGTAGCGGTGGCGGTGTCTGTCCTGGAGGAATCGGATGCCGCAATCAAACATATTGTTCTTCTCACAGACGGCGAGGATGGTTACCGGGAATACGGCGATCTTCTGGATGAGATTGAGGCGGAGGGAATTACCCTTTCCACCGTGGCAGTCGGAACGGGCTCGGATACGAAGCTCCTGAAAAATCTGGCGACCGCCGGAGGCGGACGGTATTATTATTCCGATGCTGGAACTGCCCTGCCCCGTATCTTTGCGCAGGAGGTCTATCTCTCCACTGACAGCTATCTGATCAATGAAGAGTTTGTGCCGACAATGGTCAACTCTCACGAGATACTTTCGAACCTGTTCGCGGACGGCAGTCCGACGCTGCTGGACTATGTGGCGGCGACGGCGAAGTCCACAGCCACCGTGCTGCTGGAATCCGACCGGGAGGATCCGGTTCTGGCTGTGTGGCAGTACGG
This sequence comes from Lachnospiraceae bacterium, assembly GCA_020860745.1. GTDB lineage: Bacteria > Bacillota > Clostridia > Lachnospirales > Lachnospiraceae > Eubacterium_I. The sequence goes on from JAJBTR010000080.1 coordinate 1,819, forward strand.
GCTGGGGCGCTCGGTTGCCTGGACTACAGACGGCACCAATGAGTGGACCGGAAATTTTGCACAGTGGGAGAACTATACCGCTCTGTGGAAAAATATCATAGACTGGACCATCTCAGATTCTGAACTTGGCAGCGACACGCTGGAGGTGAGCCAGGGATCTTCCTCCATCACGATGGAATACACGACAGATGATTTTACGACGGACACAGAAGTGGACGCCGTGCTGACAGATGAAGATGGGAATCAGCAGGAAGTGACGTTAAAGGCGGTTTCGCCCGGGCAGTATCAGGCGGAGACGGAGGTGGACGGCACCGGCGTCTACAGTATAAACCTGCGCAAGCGTGAGGACGGCGAGGTGGTAAAAAATGTCAATACCGCCGCCGTGATCCAGTATTCCCGAGAGTACCGTTATGCGGAAGTGGACAGCACACTGGACGCTTTTGTCTCCCAGGTGGGCGGAAGATATATCACAGAGACGGCGGAAGTCTTTGATACCGATCTGGAGGGCACGATGTCCCGGACGGATATTACCCAGCTTTTACTGGTCCTGGCGCTGCTGCGCTTTGTGCTGGATATTGTGGCTCGGAGGCTGCATCTGGACTGGCTGGCACTGGCTGCGAACGGCGTTATCTTTTGCAGAGGAAAGCTGCGGGCGGTAAAAATGTCCCGTGAACTGCCGGCGGGGGAAGCGGCGGAGCGGGAAATGTTAAGAATGGAGACGGTGCACACAGAGCGAAAAACACAGGGAGCGGAAAGAATCGCGGACATGCAGCCAATATATCAGGAGAATGCGATTTCGGGAGCGCAGGAAATACAGAGAACCGGCAGGACAGCAGGGAGCAAGGATGAAAGCGGCAGCGATAGGAT
>JAJBTR010000271.1 GCA_020860745.1 Lachnospiraceae bacterium
GTATATTGATCGCATTTGAACTGATTCCCATTAACCGAACAATTTAAAACGATATATCTTTTCTGCCAGCAGGTATTCATCTGCTGGCGATTTTTGTTCTGATACATCATAATTTCGTTGCATTTTCTGATAGAAATTACTTTTTTTGGTTGTTATTTTTGCGCGTCATGTTATACTATACAAAACAGGAGGTGCGGATTATGTATCGAACTGCAATAGAAAAACTATACCAATGGAAGGAAAGTGCATATCGAAAGCCTCTGATTATTGAGGGCGCAAGACAGGTTGGAAAGACCTGGCTTATGAAAGAGTTTGGAGCAAAGGCGTATGAGGATGTTGTATATATCAATTTTGATTCTAACTCGAGAATGTCAGAGTTATTCGCTTCAGATTTAAATACAGAGCGTCTGATCCTTGGACTTGAATTATATTCGGGGAAGAAGATTAACCCGGAGAAGATGCTGATTATATTTGATGAAGTGCAGGAGGTGCCCCGGTCGCTGACGAGGTTGACGTATTTTAGGGAGGATGCGCCGCTGTCTCATTTTCTATGTTCTGGATCCTTATTAGGTATCGCTTTGCATCAGGGAACCTCGTTTCCGGTAGGGAAAGTTGATTTTCTAAAGCTATATCCGCTGTCTTTTCAGGAATTCCTGTTGGCTATGGGAAAAGAACAGTTTGCGGAATTATTGGTGAGTCATGATTTTTCAATGATAACACCATTTCGTCAGACCTACATTGCTTATTTAAAGTATTACTGCTTTGTGGGAGGTAGGCCGGAAGCAGTGGAGCATTATACCGAACATCAGGATTACGATGAGGTAAGAGGGATTCAGAGACGGATTTTAGATGCTTATGAACAGGACTTTTCCAAGCATGCGCCCAATGAGATTGTTCCCCGCATTCGGATGGTATGGAACAGCATTCCTTCCCAGCTCGCCAAAGAAAGTAAGAAATTTATCTACGGGCTGGTGCGGGAGGGAGCCCGTGCAAAGGAGTTTGAGACCGCCATTATGTGGTTGTCTGATTGCGGGATCGTCCACAAGGTGAGCCGGGTTACGAAACCGAATTTGCCGTTAAAAGCCTATGAGGATATGAAGGCATTTAAATTGTTTTTTGTGGATGTTGGTCTTCTGGGATGTATGACCGGTTTGCATCAGCAGACAATTCTGGATGGAAATGATATTTTTACAGAATTTAAAGGAGCATTGGCGGAGCAATACGTAATGCAGCAGTTTGTTACTGGTTCAGAGTTCAATCTTTACTATTACACAAATGAGAGGGGGAGCTGTGAGATTGATTTTCTGATTGATAACGGAGTTTCGATTACGCCGGTAGAAGTGAAAGCGGAAGTGAACCTTCGTGCAAAAAGCCTGCAGACCTATCGGGAAAAGTATCGCCCGGAAAAGTCTGTGCGGACGTCTATGGCGGATTACCGTGAACAGGATTGGCTGCTGGATCTTCCTTTATATGCGATAGGAGAAATTGGTGCCTTGATTTAGAACTGTGTTTTTTGTGTCAGGAAAAATAACAGATGTGATAGTTTTGCTTGTGAAAATGGAGGAGACTATGCCGAAAACAAGAATCGATGTACATGCACACTATCTGCCGCCCGCTTACAATGATATTCTTAAGCGGCGGGAGATGAGATATTTAGATGGCGGGTTTCCGAAACCGGATTGGAATGAGGATAGCCAGCTTGCCGCCATGGAGCAGCTTGGAATTACTTACAGCGCGCTCTCCATCTCATCACCCCATTTACATATGGGAGACCCGGCGGAAGCCGTGGAGGTGGCGCGGGCATCCAATGAATACGGTGCTGCGTTGGTAAAGAAGTATCCGTCAAAATTTGCAGTGATGGCCAGCCTGCCGCTGCCGGAAATCCGGGAGTCTGTGGAGGAAGTGATTTACTGCAGAGATGTGCTGCATGTGGATGGCTTTTCCCTTCTGACGAACTACGGTGCATTTTACCTGGGGGATCCGATGCTGGATCCCATTATGGAGGAATTAAACCGGGGCGGCTGTGTCGTGTCGCTGCATCCCACAGAACCGTCCGCTGTTCCGAAAGGAGTGAATGAGAATCTGCCCTATCCGCTGATGGAGTTTTTCTTTGACACGACGCGGACGGTGATGAACCTCATTCTGACGGGGACTTTGAAGAAATATTCGAAGATCCGGTTTATCGTTCCCCACGCAGGTGCCTACCTTCCGGTTTTAGCGGACCGGGTGTCGCCCATGTCAAAGATGCTGATTCCGGAGGGGGATATTGATATCGCGGAGAGTCTGGGCGAGCTTTATTATGATCTGGGCGGTGTTGTCATGCCGAAGCAGTATGGGAACCTGCGGCAGATTGCGCCGGAGACCCATATCTTATACGGGAGTGATACGCCGTTTACGCCGCTGCCGCTCTGCGTGAAGTTGTCGGAGGATATGGACCGCGGGCTGGATGATGAGATGGCAGATCTGGTGTATAATAAAAATCCGGTGGCGCTGTTCCCGGGCTGCCAGGAGGAAAAGTCAATTGCAAGTGATTAATTTTCCTAAAAAAGTCATTTATAAATGATTTTTTTGTGAGTGCGTGGAGGTGCGCATAAGGAATACATAAAAACAGAACAATGTGGGAGCCCGGCAAAATAAAAAGAAAAACGCAACAATTAATTGAAATCTTGCCGATAACGTACTAT
>JAJBTR010000397.1 GCA_020860745.1 Lachnospiraceae bacterium
CCCCGGAAAACCAGGGCGACAGCAACGGGGTTTGAGCGAAAGAAAAGAAGACTTACAGAAAAGAAATTTGCACATCGGAAGAACGAAACGGCAACTGTGAGGAGGGATGACGCTTATGTGCATGGCTTGTTTTGTTTATGCAGATGAAGTCTCTGAAAATGAAAGCGGCATACAGCAGAAATCAGATGTCGGTGCGCAGCAGCATAGAGAGTATGATGATTCAGAAAACGCAGGGGGAAGACAGGGGATGATTTCCCTGGATTCCTTTTTGTGGGAACTTTCGTCAGCCACGACAGGTTATGAAAAAACGCAGGAGAAAGATGGAAAATTCTGCCTGGGTATGGTTTCAACGGCGGCAGATACCGGGAACAGTGGGGATGGTGATGAATTCCCGGAAAGAACATCGTCTGTGGCAATCGCCGGACACGTCCGCCCCGATGGGGACTGCGTGGGCTCCTGCCTGGCAGTTTACAATTACATCCGGGACAATTACCCTGCCATCCGCGCGGACATTTATCTGGAGTCGATTCCGGAAAAATTTTCTTTCCTGAAAAATGCAGATCAGATCCGCTCCGCGAAGAATGCGGAGCCTGTATCATATGATCTTTTTATCGCGTTGGACTGCGGGGATGAGGGACGTCTGGGTGAGGCGGCGCGGCTTTTTAAGGCGGCGAGGCGGACCATCTGTATCGATCATCATCTGACGAACGACAGCTTTGCAGATATCAACGAAGTGCATCCGGAGGCAAGTTCCGCATCGGAGCTTGTGTATCTTACCCTGGATCCGGAGAAAATCACAGAGGAGATTGCGGAGTGTCTTTATCTGGGAATCGCCCATGATACGGGAATTTTCCAGTATACCTGCACCTCGCCGCGGACCATGCGGATTGCGGGAGATCTGATGGGGCGGGGCATTCCTTACTCCAGAATTGTAGATGAGACTTATTACGTGCGCTCTTTCGCACAGCAGAAGATCTGGGGAAAGGCATTTCTCGACAGTCAGCTTTATCTGGACGGAAGATGCATCTATTCCCTCGTGACCAGAGAAGATATGGAGGCGTTCCATGTGACGCCTGCGGATCTGGATGGAATCGTGAGCCAGCTTCGCTCCACGGCGGGCGTGGAAGTGTCAGTCTTCCTATACCAGGCGGCGGACGGTTATAAGATCAGCCTGCGCTCGACCTCCTATGTGGATGTGGCAAAGATCGCCGCGGAATTCGGCGGCGGCGGGCATGCCCGGGCAGCGGGAGCGTCCGCGAAAAAGCAGCCGGAGGAGATACTGGCTCTGTTGCTGGACAGGATTGCAGCGCAGTTGTAAATGCGTTAGTTCGCGCGTTGGAAAATGCCGCTGACTGGACCGTGTTTGGTGCGCGAAGTACCCGCAGGGCAGACCTGTCGCAGAACGACACTTTTTATAGAGATTAACAGATATTTTGGACGTGTTACCGTCAGACGTAGGAAAAACGATGACCCTATCTGGTTCGGACGGTAGGAAGATTTTTGAAATTTTTCGAGCATAGTGACAGGTTTCGGAGCACTGTCTGAGCCTGCCTGCAGGCGAGTTTGCGTAGAAATCTGTCATTAAGCGGCGGAGAAAAATAAGAAAATCGACGTGTCCGGGCAGATAGGGTCATCGTTTTTTATATAAATGTACAACGGCATACTTAATGTATATAAAGAGCGCGGCTATACCTCTTTCGATGTGGTGGCAAAGCTGCGCGGCATTTGCGGACAAAAGAAAATCGGACATACCGGCACCCTGGACCCGGAGGCGGAGGGTGTCCTTCCGGTCTGCCTTGGAAAAGCCACAAAAGTCTGTGTCATGCTGACAGACCGGGACAAAACCTACCGGGCGGTGATGCTGCTGGGGGTGGAGACAGATACGTTAGATACCTCCGGTCAGGTGCTTCGCCGGAGCGACACCGACGGAATTACGGAAGAGGCTGTGCGGGAGGCAATCGCGGGTTTTGTCGGCGAGACAGATCAGATTCCGCCCATGTATTCCGCGCTGAAGGTCAACGGGCAGAAACTCTGCGATCTGGCGCGGAAGGGTCAGACGGTGGAGCGCAAGCCGAGAAGGATTACAATTTATGAGATTCGTGTGGAGAGTATGAATCTTCCGCGGGTGACTATGACAGTGCGATGCTCCAAGGGAACTTATATCCGTTCGCTCTGCCATGATATTGGGGAAAAGCTGGGCTGCCACGCCGCCCTGGAACATTTGCTTCGGACGGAGGCGGCCGGGTATCGGGTGGAGGATGCGCTCCGCCTGGATGAGATCAGTGCGCTCCGCGATGCGGGGGAACTGAAAACCAGGATTCGTCCGGTGGAGGATGTGTTCCGGCAGTATCCATCCATTCAGACTATGGAAAAAGAAGACCGGTTTTTATATAACGGAAATGCGCTGCGGGAAGACCGGGTGAGCTTTGCTGAGGGGACGGCTGTGACCGGCCGGCCGAAAGGAGAGCGGGCGGTCCGGACAAGGGCGCACGGTGACACGATGCCGTCGAAATCTGTTGCTGGTGGGAAAAAAGAATCTGATCAGGCAGCGTATGGGGCGTCAGGGGTGCAGCAGGACGCATCTTCTAATGCAGGAAAGCAGAAAGCACTTTCTAAGACAGGAAAACAGGAGATTTCGGTTCATGCCGCGCAGAAAGATGCATGGT
>JAJBTR010000061.1 GCA_020860745.1 Lachnospiraceae bacterium
ATAGTAGCGATAGAAAGATTGGAGTTCTGTATCAGGCGAACCGCCTGGCGGAGCGTCACTGTGTGGAGGTGGTGCGCGCAACTCCCGCCCCTACGCGGCTGCTGGCTGACCCTGGGGTCCCACCCTTTCCTTTTTTGTCTTTTGCAGTAAACCGAAGAGCGCAGATGAGCCGTTTTTTGGCTTCAAATATAGATGCATTAAATTATATAAATTATAGAATCGGGCAGCTGATTTTTCAACTGTTATTTTGGCGAAAATGTCGTAAATCATATGCCGGATGTCAGTTTTTTGACTTGTTTTGATGCGGCGAATGACTTATACAGAGATTATTTACAAGTGAAAAACGGACAACCAAATGCGGTTGTCCGTTTGCTCGTGCATGATTTTCCTGCGAAGTTTGATTTTACTGTTCGTTATTCATCTTATCAAGAATCTCTGCCAGCTGCTCAGTTGACAGAAATGCATCATTTGCGCCATCGCCAAGAGCGATATTGCGCAGGGTCATTCCTTTTCTCTGCTTGATCTTATCCATTCCCATTGGTCCTACCTGATGATCATAACCGGGAAGATTAGCGGCCGGCATCTGTTCTGTTATCTGTTTCATATACTGATATGCATTTACATCGTTTTTAAGTTCGTAAAACAAGGTGTTTTCTGTGTATTTATTCGGAATTTTTTTCGCAGATTCCACGGTAATACGATCTGTCAGGCGTACATCATCAGAAGCCGCAGCGATCATGAGTTCAAATTCTCCTGTCTCCACATGCCAATCATTGATTCTGGTATCATAATACGCAAATGATCTTGCGTCCAGTTCAAAGGTCACAGTCTTCCTTTCACCAGGTGCGAGAGTAACTTTTTCAAAGCCCTTGAGTTCCTTATATGGACGATCCACGGTACTTAAGACATCCCGAATATACAGCTGTACGATTTCTTTCCCCGCAACATCGCCGGTGTTTGTAATATTGCAGCTTACGATAACAGGTTCACCTTCCCGTACATGCGATTTGCTGATCTTTAAATCAGAGTACTGAAAGTCTGTATAACTTATGCCGTATCCAAACGCATAGCGAACAGGCAGTTTCTTTTTCTCATAGTAACGATATCCTACATATAACCCTTCTGCGTAATGCACCTTCCCATCCGTTCCCGGATAATTCAAATATGCAGGCGTATGTTCCAGACACAGAGGAAATGTCTCGGAAAGTTTTCCGGATGGATTCGTTTTTCCAAACAGAATATTGGCGATCGCTCTGCCGCATCCTTCTCCTGCCAGGGAGGCATATATGATGGCTTTGCATTTATCTTCCCAGTTCATCTCTACTGCCGATCCTGCATTCAGGACAACAATGATATTTGTGTTTTCCTGATATAACATGTCGAGCAGATCAATCTGGTTCTGCGGAAGATTCATATCATAACGGTCATAATCCTCTGATTCATAACCATAAGTAAGTCCCATAAAATAGATGATGGGGTTTCCCTGCCGGGCAAGTTCGATTGCTTCCTTTTCCAATGCTTCCTCTCGCTTTGCGTCAAAGACATGATATCCGGGAGCATAAGCCACATCGGCAAACTGTCTGATTTCATCCAAAGGCTGGTCAACTTCCTGATTCATGACCATGGAACTTCCGCCGCCCTGATAGCGAATGTCTTCTGCAAGTCCTCCGATTACCGTTACCTTCCGGCCACATGTCAAAGGAAGTGTCTGCGCAGTGTTTTTGAGCAGAACCATACACTCCCCCGCCATCCGCCGAGCCTGTTCATGATGTGCCGGGTGATTGATCTTACCTGCCGGTTTCTTATCTCTTTGGATGCGAAGAATTAACTCAACAATTCTTTGAGCACAGATCTCAATTTCATCGACGGTAAGTTCTCCGCTGTCGAGTGCCTTGCGGATCTGATTATCAAAATGTCCGGGCCCCGGCATCTCAAGATCAAGTCCGGCATGAATAGATGCCACCCGGTCATGCACCGCTCCCCAGTCTGACATTACAACACCATCAAATCCCCATTCCTCCCGGAGAATTTCTGTCAGCAGTCTTCGATTGGAAGAAGAAAACTCCCCGTTTATTTTATTGTAGGCGCACATCACCGTTGCCGGCTTCGCATCTTTTACTATTTTTTCGAAGGCGGGCAGATAGAGTTCACGAAACGTTCTTTCATCTATAATTTCATCAATACTTGTCCTTCGGTATTCCTGGTTATTTGCTGCAAAATGCTTCAGGCTTGCCGGTGTTCCCTGACTCTGTATTCCCTTAACTGCGGCTGTTCCTAATTCTCCTGCAAGAAACGGATCCTCTGAATAATATTCAAAATTTCTTCCGCATAACGGATGCCTTTTGATATTTACCGCAGGTCCGAGACTGACACCGGTTCCTTCCAACTGCGCCTCTTCTCCCAACAGTTCGCCCATATGGCGTACCATATCCCTGTTCCATGAATTAGCCATTGCACATGCTGTCGGGAAGCAGGTAACATCACCGAATGGCTCCGGCATTCCGTTCTCCTGAAAACGGAGGTACTTAACCCCATGAGGTCCGTCCGAGGTTCCGTAGACCGGCAATCCCAGTCTGTTATTCCCATTCATTGCAAATAATGAACTCCCGGAAAGCATATCAATTTTTTCTTCTAATGTCATCTTTGATACCAGATCTCTGGCCTGCTGTTTGATACTCATTTTTTTCTCCTTTCTAATATTTTTTAACTGAAAAGAGCTGTTTTTTCAAAAAATTAAATATTATCCTTAATCATTATATACATTATACGAGATACTCTTATGATGCATAAGAGCCGGAAACGACATACAAAGATGTTAATAGCGACACCCTTTATAACCCCTTCTCTTGAAAAAGTGTATTTTGTCATTTTTAACTATTACAGATGGCAGAATATGCACTGTTTATTTGCTGCGTTTTTGGCTATTCTTTTAATGTGATCCGCATGCCGCATCAACCGGCGGCTCCTGCACTTCTGCGTACCTGTGACGCGGCAGAGCAGATACTGTGGGACGGTGTGGGTGGCGATCTTATAAAATCATGTTATGGGAGGATATTATTATGCATACAGCAGCGATTTTTCAGGACGGAATGGTTTTACAAAGAGAGAAACCTGTTACTATATGGGGGACACATACGCCGGGGGAAGCGGTCACAGCTGAGATTCAGGGACAGATGGTCAATACGGTTGCCGATGATAAAGGCGACTGGATTCTTACACTGCCGCCGCTTTGCACTTTGGAGGCGGAACAGCTTATTATTCGGTCGGGCGATGAATGTATTGTTTACAGAGATGTTGCGGTTGGCGAGGTCTGGATTGCGGGCGGACAATCGAATATGGAATTTCATATGCGCTATGAAAAGCATCTGGCAGAAGCGCTGAAAGATTGTCAGAACAGTCATATTCGTTTCTTTGACGTGCCGGAAGTATGTTATGACGGCCAGATATCAGATTTCGATTATAGCAGACAGAACTTCTGGCGCTATGCAACTGCCGAAGATCTGGAATATTTCAGCGCAGTCGGTTATTACTTTGAAAAAGCAATCTACGAGGATCTGGGTGTTCCCGTTGGAATCATAGGCTGTAACTGGGGCGGAACGACGGCCTGCGCCTGGATGAATCCGGATACGGTAAGAAAATGCGGGATGCCGTGGATTACTGATTATGAAAAAAAAGTGTCCTCGATGGATATGGATGCGTACTGGAAAGAGCAGTCCGGTAATCCGATGAACGATCGCGGAAATCTGTTTGCGGATCCTTTCAGTGAATTTTTTATGCCGCAGACACGCTCCGAGGAAGAAATCGGGCGGTTTTTCAGTCAGATGCCCGGCGACTATAATGATTATTTTGAGATACTGCAGCCGCAGGAAATACCCGGCAGCCTGTATGAACATATGCTGAAGACAATTGCGCCTTATACAATCCGGGGATTTTTATGGTATCAGGGGGAGAGCGATGATGTTCCCGGGAAAAATATTCTCTATAAGGATATGCTGACCGGCCTGATTGCTGACTGGAGGGAACTCTGGGATGAAGCGACGCTTCCGTTTCTCGTTGTACAGCTTCCGGGATTTGACAGATGGCTGCTGGATACAGAGAGTAATCACTATCCGGTCATCCGCGCATGTCAGGAACAGGTGGCTGACACAGTGCAGGATGTTTATCTTTGCTCCATTTCCGACGTCGGCGAGGAGAAAGATATTCATCCGAAAAATAAGAAGACGGTGGGAGAGCGTCTGGCGCTGCTCGCGAGAGGTCATGTGTATCAAGAAGATATATTATGCGATGCGCCGCGTGCTGTCTCTGCTGAAAGAAGCGGGAGGGAGATTACGATCGCCTTTGACAATGCAGACGGGGGGATACAGATCAGCGGAGAAACTGTCGACGCGTTGAAGCTATATGCTTCCGGCAAAGAATTGTCCTATGATTTCCGCGTGGAAAACAATACCCTGGTTGTCACACTTCCCTGTGATACAGCAGAGAAAATAGCAGTTGCATTTGCCCGGACGCCGTGGTTTATTGTGAATCTGTATAATCGCGCAGGAATCCCGGTGATACCGTTTGAATTTGTGTGTTAAAATAAAAGACCGGAATGCGAAATAAAATATGTTTTTGACCGTTTTTTCCAAAAGGCAGTGTCAGCTGCTGCACTTAAAGAACTATGGGCTTCCTGCTATACTATTTGCAGATAGTAGCGTAGCAGGAAAGGAGAAAACGTGTATGAAATTCAGCTTAATGACAACGACAATGGTGATCGACCTGCTGATGGAATTGCAGGGCGGAAAATCGAAGGAAGAAATTACGTGCGAATATGCGGCAATGCTTGAGATGATAGCGGGGCTTGGAATTCCGGCTGTGGAGGTTACCAGTATTGAACTGGATCTGTTTGGCCTGGAAGAAGTAAAAAAGCAACTGGAGATCTATCATCTGGAGGTTGGCGGATTTGTTCATCTTGACCAGTATGCCTGCACAGATTCGAACCAGGCGGAGAAAATGATCGCGCTGGCAAAAACGCGTATTGATGACGCGGTCTCGCTGGGCGCGGACAATCTGATGCTGGCCCTAATGGCACAGGAAGATGTTTCAGAGCATAGCAGGGAAGAATTGACAGAGGCTTTAATTCGGAATATCCGACCCATCGCTGCCTATGGCAGCGAAAGGGGTATCAGGATATCAGTGGAGGATACGCCGGATATCCGACTGCCCCTTTGCGATACGGCTGATACGAAAGCTTTGTTGGATGCGGTACCGGAACTCTATCTGACGTATGACAGTGGAAATATGCTTTTGAAGCATGATTCACCGATCTCATATCTGGAAACTTTCCGGGACAGGGTATGTCATGTTCATTTGAAGGATATGGCATATATGCAGAGCGGGCAGCCTGGAGATGTGGACATTGATGGTCGGATGATTGCCGGTTGTATGCATGGGGAAGGTATTGTGAATTTTGCGGAAATTGGAAAAATTCTCCGGGAATCCGGATATGAAAGCGTCGCTGTGATTGAGTATGTGGGGCATGATGATCACGAAAGGCGAATCAGGGAGGCACTTACATACTTACAGAGTGTGTTATAGAGTCAGGTTTTGAAAAAGGATGAGCCGATATCGGCATAACCGGCGTGAATCAGATAAATGTCTGTGCTTATAGGGCAGACATAAAGCGAAAGCAGACAACCAGATGAGGTTGTCCGTTTTTACGTGTAGGAATTATGTTTCGCGAACTCATGGGAAATAGAATGAGAAGAGCTTATCCGATAAGCTCTTTCAGATAAGCTGCTCCGGCTTTTAAATCATCCGGCAACGAATGGTTTTTTGCTGCATGATCCTGATCAATCATTAATCCATGTTCGAACAGGTTCAGATTGGGAAATTCTGCCAAAATTTCTTTTGTTGGCAAAACACCGTATCCGGTAGCTGCAAAAGCATCATCCTTTTCTATGCTATCGTATCCGGAAACAAAATCTTTCAGGTGAACAGAGAAGATACGGTCTGCGTATTTTTGGATAAAAGCGATTACATCATCGCCGCTGTACATCTGCCATCCGGTATCCAGCTGCAGCTTGACTTCCGGGGCTGTATGGGAAAGAAAATACTCCATCAGAGTGCATTCTGTGCCATCGATAATTATTTTCTTAAATTCCGTATAGTGATTGTGATAGCCCAGATAAATGTTATGCGGGTTTAAAATCTGATTGGCATGGTTTAACAGATCTGCCGCTGATTTACATTTTTCCAAAGTGTCGAATTCCAGGCTTGTCATAAAATAACGGATTCCCGTTTTTTCCGAAAAGGAGATCAGTTCTGGCAACGCTTCATCGATATTTACACCGAAGGCAAGATCTACATGCATGGAGGAAATGGTCAGACCCCATTCTTTCAGCTTTGGGAGCAGAGACTGTACTTTCTCCTCATCCCAGAGGATTGTCTTTAAAAAAGACGGAACCGGGCTGTCGGGCGCCAGAGCGGGGTCGTTGGGGAAAGCGTAGAGCGGTTCCACAGCGGTGAATCCGTTTTCTCCAAGGTTTTGCAGTGTTTTTTCAAAATTGTTTTCCAGGTCAAAAGCAAGGCCAAACAGGCCGCATCCTAATTTCATGATGATTTCCTCCTCGTACGTTTATGAATATAGATATGGTTTAATATACTTTTTTATAATAACATTGCAGGAAATGGAGTTCATTAGACAATGACGACATCTTACTCTGGATAAAACGGCTATAAAAATATTTGTCTGCTGCTGCAAAGGATTGTGTCTGTTTTTGAGGTGTTTTTTGCATAAACCAAATCGTATAATAAAAACGAAAGATTCCCTGCAAACGAGGTGTGGAGAGCAACAGGGATTTTAGAGGTGGAATACAAGGACTCAAAGTGAGTGCAGATGAAAAGAGGATGTTATTGCAGCAGTTTTTGCCGGTACTCGACAGGAGTCACCTCGTAATAGTTTTTGAAAGTGCGGTAAAATCCGCTGATATCAGCATAGCCGATCTGTTCTACAATATCGGCAATCGTCAGTTCCGGGTTAGCGAGCAGTTCTGCGGCCTTGTGCAGCTTCAGATCCCGCACCAGATCCGAGAAGCGTTTCCCGGTATTGTCCTTGACCAGCCGCGACATGTGGCGCTCGCTGTAATGGAAAAAACCGGCGAGTTCAGACAGGGTTACATGGCTGTAATTGGACTGAATATAATTCATGATGAAGATAAGGTTTTCATCCATGTCTTTTCCGGTTTCGGAGGGAATTACAATGTCCTTTTCGTGCTTGCGGAGCAGAAGGATACAGATAGCGTGAATGAGGTTGTTCATCATACGCTGAAAATATCTGGCTCCGTCCTGATACTCCTCATACGCATAAGTGATGAAGTCTTTCAGTGCGGTATCGTTTCCGGTGCGGAAAAGGAGAACTGAACTCTTATGGTTTCCATACAGTGCGTGGGTAAAAAATGCGGTAAGGACATCTCTCCCGGAAAGTAAGTCCAGGAACGCGGTATCAAAGGTGCTGGTTCGTATGAGCAGGTTGATGATAATACAGTCATCAGAGACGGCGCTGACGGCATGTCTGATTCCCGGAGCAATCAGACAGAGATCGCCGGTCTGCATGGGAATAGTGGTATTCTCAAGGTAGTTGGTGCATTGACCGTCAAAGACATATGCGATCTCGAAAAAGCTGTGTGTGTGAAAGAGCGCGGGAAGATAGCGGAGATGGCGGAGAACGGCGACATCACCGTCTTCCCGGATGAAGTTTTCTTCCGAAAGGCTTTCAATAAGCGGGTTTGGGAGCAGGGGGTTGATATCGACGCCGATCCGCTGCATAGCCTGTTGGAATTCTTCTTCCGACATGGGGGTTGTCCAGCTGTTGTGCGGGTATTGTGTATAGAGTTGTTTCAGATTCTGCTCGATATCGTTCAGTGCGTTTCCTATCATTGAATGCATCCCCCTCTCGGCATTTTTGTTCCTTGTATCATAACATATGACAGTTAAGGTTTGCAATTGAATACTTTTGTAGAAATAAAATCAGGGACAAAACGGTCATGACTCTATATTACTTTTATCCTGAGAAACAATTGAGAGAAATTCAGACAACAAGAGTGCAGAAGGGAGAATAAACGAATGCGTATCTGCGACATGACAATCAACCATTTGACCAATCCGCTTGGCTATCACATGGATACGGCCACGTTTCACTGGCTGGTTGCGGATAGCCGTGGCAAAAAAACAGATTTTTCCAGGATATGTGTGGGAACAGACGAAAACCTGTCTGATCCTGTCTATGACAGCGGTATTCAGGCCGGCAACTTGTCCGGTTACTGTATCAATTATTTGTGGAAACCCTCCACCAGATATTTCTGGCAGGTAACGGTTACTGATGACTGTGGAGAGACAGTCGTCAGTGATGTCGCCTGGTTTGAAACGGCAAAGGACGAAAAAGACTGGTCTGCTGTCTGGATTACTGGTACGCACACCGGAAACAATCTTTTGTATACACGGTTCACTCCGAGAACAGCCGTAGCCAGAGCCAGACTTTCTATTACAGGCGTTGGCCTTTATGAAGCTTATCTGAATCATAACAAAATCGGCGATGAATATTTGACGCCGAATTTTAACGACTACAGTAATTTTATTCAGTTTCAGACTTATGAGCTGGAGAATGAAATTTCAGACGGCGTGAATGAACTCCCTATTGCGCTTGGCAACGGATGGTACAAAGGGCGGTATATTTCTTTTACGGGAAAAGATCATGATCTGTACGGAGACACCCAGGCCGCGCTTGCCGAACTGAGATTAGAATATACGGATGGGAGCACAGAAACTATCTGTACGGATACTTCCTGGAGATGCCGGAAAAGCCCTGTGCTATTCGCTGACCTCTATGACGGAGAAATATTGGATGACAATATTCTCAATACAAACGCGGACACAGACGCGCCGGTTTGCACAGTAGAAATCGGCTATGACCTCCTGGAAGCCAGAAGAAGTCTGCCGGTAAAGAAAATGCTTTCTGTAAAGCCGGTACAACTGATTCATTCGCCCAAAGGTGAAAGCATTCTGGATTTCGGACAGAACATGGCCGGATGGGTGAAATTTTACAACCGTCTGCTCCGAAACAAAACCTGTCGCTACGTTGCCGGGGAAATCCTGCAGGACGGGTGTTTTTACCATGAAAATATGCGCACCGCAAAGACAGAGTTTATCTACACTTCTTCCGGAGTAGAAAAGTGGGTACGTCCGCATTTTACTTTCTACGGGTTCCGCTATCTTCTTCTGGAAGGATTTGGAGATAATATCCGGTTGAGTGATTTTGAAGCGGAGGTTCTCTATTCTGATATGGTGCAGACGGGCTTCATGGAGACGGGAAACCGGAAGGTAAACCAGTTGATTTCCAATATCTTATGGGGACAGCGTAGCAATTTTATCGATGTGCCCACCGACTGTCCGCAGCGCGATGAGCGGATGGGGTGGACCGGGGATACGCAGATCTTTTCCATGACTGCCATGTACAATATGAACACCGCGAATTTCTTCCGAAAGCATATGTATGACATCAATGGTGTACAGAATAAAACCGGCGGCATCGCACCCTTTGTTGTCCCGCCGCTTACCTTTCCTCCGCAGGCATCGGCCGGGTGGGGAGATGTTGCGACGATCGTCCCCTGGAACCTTTATCTCATGTACGGAGACAGGCAGATGCTGCAGGAACAGTATCCCGGCATGAAAGCCTGGGCGGATTACATCTATTCGCGTGATCTGGCAGGCGGAGATACCGGTCTATGGAGTCTGGACAATCATTTCGGTGACTGGTTATCCCTGGACGCACCGGAAGGCGTGTCTTCCGGCGGGACAGAGATCACTCTGGTCGCTACAGCATATTATTACCACTCCACCAAACTGACGGCGTTGGTGGCAAAAGAGTTGAATCGCGGCGTTGAGTATGAGCTCTACGCTGCACGGGCAGAAAAGATAAAAACGGCCTATCAGAATGAGTATCTTACAGTCAGCGGCAGGCTCACGGAGCACACGCAGACGGCTTGCATTCTGACGCTTTACATGGGGTTGTACCGGGAAGGACAGGAGCAAAGGATCGCTGACGAACTGGAATGTCTGATTCTGGAAAACGGCGGGCACCTGAGCACCGGATTTTTGGGAACCGGATACCTGTGCCAGGTACTCAGCAAATTCGGGAAGCATAAGCTTGCCTGTGACCTGCTTCTGGTGGAAGATTATCCTGGTTGGCTTTATAGTGTCAATCTGGGTGCTACGACAATCTGGGAGCGCTGGGACTCTGTTCTTTCGGACGGACACATGAATCCGGAAGGGATGAATTCCCTGAATCATTATGCAAATGGGACTGTTCAGGAATGGATGTATCAGTATATCGGCGGAATCAGGCCGCAGGAACCGGGATGGAGAAAAATATTCATTGCACCGCATCCGGATCATCGGCTTGGAAAATTCCATGCGGAATATCGTAGTATTTCCGGCACCGTTATCAGTGAATGGCAGTGGCGGGAGAATGGTACGATAGAGTATCACTTTGAAATTCCCTTTGATACGACTGCTATAGTGAATTTTGAGAATGAGAAACCATTCGAATTGGCCGCCGGTGTCTGGAAATTCACGCGAACTGCAGTCCTGGTCAGCAAAGGATACAATGGATATACAGATTTGTCTGTTTTACTCGCGGATGAGGAAGCCAGAGAGTTGATTCTTGCTCATGCTCCCGGACTTTTGCACATCCCTGCGGAATTGTCCGGCGGCTCTTTGAAAAAGCAGATGCTTTCCGTTTTTTCCGGGTATACCGGAGCGGATTACGAAAAGCTTATCGCTGCCTTAAAAAACTTATAAGATGATTTAAAATGTGTCACATCACTATACCCAACTGCATCCGCTTTCTGCATTTTGCAAATACTTGAGGTATCGTAAACGAAAGATTCCAACCGGTATTAAAACACTACCTGTTGCGGTTTAGATACCTTTATTTTGTCATTTTTAACTATTCAGATGGCAGAATATGCACTGTTTATTTGCTATGTTTTTTACTATTTTTTTAATGTGATCCGCATGCCTCATTAACCGGTGGATCCCGCACTTCTGCGTGCCTGTGGCGCGGCAGAGCAGACACTATGGGTCGGTGTGGACGGCAATCTTATCAAATGGCAGAAGCGCTGAAAGAGTGTCAAAACAGTCGTATCGTTTTTTTGACATGCCGGAAGTATGTTATGACGGCCAGATATCAGATTTCGATTACAGCAGACAGAACATCTGTTGCATTTGCCCGGACGCCATGGTTTGTTGTGAATCTGTATAATTGTGCAGGCATCCCGGCGATACCGTTTGAATTTGTGTGTTAGAGCAAAAGTCCGGGACTGCGAAATAAAATATCGTTTCTGACCGGTTTTGCCAATGGGTAGTGTCAGTCGATGTATTTAAATAACGGCAGGCTTATTGCTATATTATTAGTGGATATATTATAAAAAACTGATTGAGGAGGGAAGAATATGCAAAAGACAAAAACAGTAGTAAACCCCTACCTGCCTCTGTGGGAGTATGTTCCGGATGCAGAGCCACATGTTTTTGAAGGCAGGTTGTATGTATTTGGAAGTCATGACAAAAAAGATGGAACGACTTTCTGCGAAGAAGATTACGTGGGGTGGAGCGCGCCGATCGAAGACCTTAGTGATTGGCGGTATGAGGGAGTGATTTACAGGAAGACACAGGATCCGTTGAATCGAAACGGAGAACATGCACTTTACGCACCAGACGTTGCACAGGGGCCTGATGGACGTTATTACCTGTACTATGGACTTGATTTTACAAGTATTATTTCCGTGGCAGTCAGTGACAGTCCTGTGGGACCTTATGAGTTTCACGGACATGTCAGCTATGCAGATGGTTCCTACCCACAGGGATCAAGAATGTTTGATCCGGCGATCCTCTGTGAAGAGAGCGGCAATTATCTGTATTACGGTTTTTGCCCAACATGGCGGTTCCCGGGAATGGAGACCACGCCGTTTCCGGGAGCGATGATGGTGGAATTAGAAAATGATATGCATACGATTAAAACTGAACCGATTTGTGTGGCAGACGGTGCGGAGAGTGTTCGGAATACTGCATTTAAAGAGCATCCATTCTTTGAGGCATCCAGCATTCGTAATTTTAACGGGATATATTATTTTGTATATTCCAGCATTCAGAGTCATGAGCTGTGTTACGCGACTTCAGATTCTCCGAAGGGCCCGTTTGAGTATCGTGGCGTGATTATATCAAATGGAGATGTTGGTTACCGGGGAAATACGGTTCCGGTCAACTATATGGGAAATAACCACGGGGGGATTGAAAGGATAAAAGATCAGTATTACATTTTTTATCACCGTCATACCCACGGCACCCAGTTTAGCAGACAGGGTTGTGCGGAGAAAATCAGCATCTCTGAGGATGGGTGGATTCCACAGGTGGAGATAACAAGCTGCGGCTTGAATGATGGTCCGCTTCCGGCGGGTATTCCGTATAGTTCCTGTATTTTGTGCCACCTGACAGGACCTGTTCAAAAGGAAGTGGGAATGGTCGGAGAAGAGGGACATAGTAACGAACTCCCGGAAAACGCGCCTTATATTACAGAAGAAGCGGGTGAACAACGGGAATCCCACGAATACCATTATGTAAAAAATCTCTGCGAAGGAGCAGTCTGGGGATGCAAATATATGGATTTTGATACTGTAATATCTTCTCAGCTGACGCTGACGCTGCGCGGGGCTGCGGGAAGCATAGATATATGTATTTCTTCACCAGAAAATACAGTTGCTGTTTTGGAAATGGCGGAAGCGGATGCATGGACGAAACATACCGTAAAGATTCCGAAAACATCGGGAGCCCAGGCATTGTATCTGGTATTTCACAACAGAGAAAAAGATGGGGCAATAGACTTTGCTGAATTTTTTCTGGAGTAATTTTAACACAATACGGATGGCTGTTTTTTTCAATGGGTAGTGTTAGCTGATGTACTAAAAGAAGTGAGAAACCTGCTTTATACTGCAAGAGGTTGTCTGCTTTATCCATTGTAGTTGTCGGTTTCTGCACTGTTTTTTCCCAGAATGTCAATTATTCTTATACTATAATTATTTACGATGATCAGTTACGTACGAAAACATCAATTTTTCGTTCGATTGATTCATCGAAGAAGGAGGAGAAGAAAATGCAGACATATCAGAATAAAAGGAACCCGATTTTGCCGTTGGAATATCACATTCCGGACAGTGAAGCGCATGTGATGCCGGACGGTAAGCTTTACGTGTACGGTAGTTATGACGACCGGGAAGATGTCTACTGCAGCGAGAAGTATCATGTGGTGTCCACGCCGGACATGGAGCATTGGACGATTCACGACGAATCGCTGAACGGGAAGCAGATTCCGTGGTTCAACAATCCGGATGCGCCGAAATATCCGGGGATTGACTGGAGTCATCCCACACCGTTTATTCAGAAGATGCTGGCGAATATGGCGGCGGACGGCGAGGATATGAAAGAGAAGTTCGAAAAAGAGGATGAGAGCGAAAAACCGGCGCTTCTGTTTGCCCCGGACTGTGTGGAGAAGGATGGAAAGTATTATCTTTATATCTGCATGCCGGACGATAGTGAGGGCGTGGCTGTTTCCGACCGGCCGGAGGGTCCGTTCACCGATCCGGTGCAGCTTCCCTGCGGCGGGATTGATCCGGCCATCTTTATCGATGATGACGGGCAGGCATATTTCTACTGGGGACAGCTATTTTCCCATGGAGTGAAACTGAACGCCGATCTGATGTCCTTTGACCGTGCTGATATTGTGGATGATCTGGTAACAGAGGAAGAACACTATTTTCATGAGGGTTCTTCCATGCGGAAGATTGGAGACACTTATTATTACGTGTACGCGGACATGGAGCGGGGGAAACCCACCTCATTGGGCTATTCTACCGGGAAATCGCCCATGGGTCCTTTTACCTATCGGGGAATCATTATCGATAATGACGGCTGCGATCCGAAAAGCTGGAACAACCATGGCTCGATCGAATGTGTGGATGGACAGTGGTATGTTTTCTATCATCGCTGCAGCCGCGGGATGGAACAGCACCGCAGGCTTTGTATTGAGAAGATTAACATTCTGCCGGACGGAACGATCCCGGAAGTGAAGATGACCTCTCAGGGGGTAGGTGAGCCCTTTGCGCCCGGTGAGGCGATTATGGGATATCAGGCCTGCGGCCTTTCCGGTACGGTTTTTATCGGCATCAATGAGGATGAGGAGACGAAAGAACAGTATCCTGAGAGGCTGATGAATATCTCCGCCGGGGATGAGATGATTTTCCGCTATGTGAAGAGCGAGGCAGGCTACCACCGCCTCGGGATCCGGGCAACAGGCAGCGGTAAGCTGACGGTTCTTCTGAATGATGCAGAAGCAGGGGAAGTGATTGTAGAGAACGGGGTACAGACTGCGGATGTTATCTGTGCGTCAGCGGGTGAGTATGAGTTGAAGCTTCGCGTGGAAAAGGCGGAAGATCTGGAGATTCTGGAAGTAATGCCGGAATAAGTGAGAATTCAGATTGATTTCTTTTTACCTTCTGCAATAAAGAAAACAGGAAAAACCCCATCCGATATGGATGGGGTTTTTCCTGTTGTAAATATGGTTTTCGGTATTGTAATTTTACTGTTCGTCGTTTGCTTTCATCTTTTTCTTCATTTCCGCAATCTCGCCCCAGTAAGGCTTGATCGGATACATGAGCAGGAAGATGATGATCAATGCACAGCAGATTGCCGGGATGCCGAAGCGCAGCCAGTTGATGGCAGCCATGGTAGCGTCATTCTGTCCGCCAACCGCATTGGCAATATATCCTGTGGCAGCCAAGACGGCGAGGATACCGGAACTGGTTGCGGCGGAACCCATCTTGTAGGCAAAGCCCTTGATGGCGGTGACAACACCATTCATGGAAATGCCTTCTTTTAACTGGATGTAGTCAATTGTATCGTTGACGTAAAAGTTGATCAGACCCTGCTCCATGGCTCCAAAGCAGGTGGCCAGGAACGAGAGTACATACAACAGCGGCATGCTCTTGTTGCCACCGATGAAGAGGATCACGTAGCATACGCCGCAGAGTGCCTGCGTTATAATCATGGTGTTCACCGCGTTTCCTTTGCAAATCTTCAGGAAGAACGGCATGAATGCCATCATGGACACCAGAGCTCCGATAGAAACAATCAACATGTAGATGGTAATCAGATCAGGCCTCATCAGGTAGTACATAACATAGTATACAGAGGATGAGAACATGATGCCGTATCCGATGGAAGCCAGACACCAGACAATCAGCAGAGTGATCAGCTTCGGATGATGCCCGAAGAAAATCTTCAGATCAGTGGTGAGCGGTCGTTTTTCTTCGGTCTCGATGACATATCTCTCCTTGGACATTTTAAACAGTGCAAGGTTTGCGATGATAGCAAGGATGCCGTAAATCAAGATGAACGGAGCGTAGCTGCCGAAGAAGCTTACAAAGTTTGTCGTAAAGGATGATGCAATCGTAAACGCAACTGCAATCATGATGATGTCAAACTGTACCATGAATCCGCGCTCGCCGTCGTCTTTGGTCATAGCCGGAATCAGGGACATCTGCGGCATGGTCAGACCGGTCACGGACATACCATACAGGATGTAGAATATCGTGATGTAGATCACTTTTCCCTGGTCTGAAAGTCCCTGAGGGTTCAGGAAGAGGAAGAATGATACAACTGTCAGGATGAACGGTACAATCAATATGTAGGGACGATAGCGACCCCATTTGGTCTTGGTGCGGTCACACATACCACCCATAAGAGGATCGTTGACAGCATCCCAGAGTGTGGCAATCAGCATGATGATGGAAGCCGTGCCGGCCGCGATACCCACCGTATCCGTCATAAATACGGAGATGTAGCTGGCAACAGTAGCCTGAATCAGCATAAAGCCGCCGCCGTTTGAGAGACCGTGTACGATCTGTACACTTCTCGGAAGACGTTGTTCGCCTTCTTTGTTTTCGTTACCCATAAAATACCTCCTTTGTTTCTTTCCGTAAGCAACCATATTACATACTCATTTATTCATTATATT
>JAJBTR010000186.1 GCA_020860745.1 Lachnospiraceae bacterium
GTACCAGCTTCTTAAAAAGCCCAAAAATAATTCAATTCGAGAATACTGCTTCATAGCTCCAAGCGTTACAATTCCCAATTTCCGAGTATCCGCTAATTCCACATTTACTTTTTCGCCCTCGCCAACAACCGAACCATCCTCATTTTGGCCACTGTCTTTTCCTTCAAATGCATATCCCTTGCCATCTACAAGATTAAGAAAGGAAAGGGGCCATCCTCGTTTTTGACCGGGACGACGCTGACGAAGTCTTTCTTCCTTTACATATGGACGGTCAAATTCGTCTTTTGCGATGGTTAATTCATAAGTAATTGGCCTGGAATTATTATTCTCTTTATAATATATTTCAAAATGGATCGGATCCCCGCTTCCCTGAGAGACAAGCTGATCATACCCTCCACGATTATGAGAATCACACGCAGTCTCCACATCAGATGAAATACATTCTGAAATAAACCCAAAAGCATCCGCCAATGTGCTTTTTCCGTTTCCGCTCGGCCCTATGACAGCCACCATATTTCCTAACTCATCACCAGATTGATCACTGAATAATTTCCCAATTTTTACATCTTTCAGGGAACCATAGTTTTGAACCTTAATTCCTAAAATTTTCCCCATATCAATCCTCCTGTTGATATCCAGTCACTTAATATATTCTTCCACAAAACTCTCATTTCTGATACAGAACTTCCGATTCTGCAATCAAATCCTGTATATCATAATTTACGCTGGTCGCCGTAAAGTCCGGTGCATTCTTAAACGGCTGCTTCAAATAAATCGTATGTGTATCACTGCCGTCCACTTCCACAATCGCCAGGATGAATTCATCCGGTTTATTGAGTGCCGTCAGGATTTCGTTTTTACTGACAGTAACAGTGGTGGAGCCTTTCGCTCGTCCTTTCACTTCGATAAAGCGCAACGCATTCGTGTAGGCAGCTACACGCTTCCTCATTCCTTCCGGAACATAGGATTCTACATCATAGCCGCACTTTGACGCGCTCACATCCGTCGGCCGATATCCCAGCGACGTCTCAATCTGGATGACCGCATTCATAGCTGCATACTCAACGCTCTGCCTGTCTCCATGTCCGAAGAAATCCCCGGATGATGTCGCGGTCAATTTATGAATCAATCCTCTCGGAATCACCAGTGCTCCGCCCGTAATTACCGGCGGCATTGGCGAAATTCTGCGTTCTTTCTCGATTTCCGCCAGGCGGCTCTGCATCCGATTTTCCAGTTCCTCTGCCCGCCTTGCTGCCAGCTTTGAATTTAACCTGGAATTTGTTTTGCCTGCTGCTTCTTTTTGTGCGAGATCCCCTGCACGAAAGTCCCAATATTGGATCTCCGCTGTCAGACGATCTTTGACAGCTTTTTCTGTCTTATCCAGCATCGCTTCTTTACGGTTTTTTACCTCCGCAAAATGTTCAGGAATCAAATGCTGGATCGCGTAACCCTTTGCAATTCCTTCCACATCCTTACACAGCCAGTCCTGTGATTTCATCCAGTCATGAATCGCTTTGTACTCTTCATCCATCGCTGCCCGATAATCCAGATACGGCGCATACCCGGCGCCTGATGCTGTTCCGTCTCTTTTTATCTCCACAAAATGAACATGTTTGGAAATCGTCCTCCGGGTTCCGTCCTTTAGTGTCACACCATCCTGGACTGCATCCTCTATGTAGAAAAGAAGCCTTGCCTCCTCACTGAAATCACTGTCATCAATAAACACTGCGCCACGTTTCATAACATCCACATTCTTTTCCCGGATCAGGTCAATCGTCGCTTCCAGAAGTGGATGCCCCGGACAGATCAGTTCCGCCTGTGCCTGTCCCGGAATCACGCAGTATTCTTTGTCAAAGCATACTCTTTCGTACCTTTTTAAAACAGGTTCTCCATAGCCAATCTGCATATCCCGGTTGCGCACCGCATACGGGACGGATGTGATCTGATATCGTCCGGTTTCCTTCTTCCGGAGCTTTCCTCCAAGCGACTGGAAGGCTTCCAGGAAAAAGGATTCGATAAAATGAGGCTGCAACTTGTGCGCTTCTATACGCTCCATATCCTCGCGGATCGCATTGACAGAATGAACATCCATCACATCATCCGTCAAGGCCTGTTCTTTGATCAGCTCCTTAAATTTATCTGGGTTCATGGAATGATCCACGACCTGATTCAGTCTTGCACGTACTTCTGGATCATTTCCGTACCGCACAGCCTCGATCAGTAGATCCCGCAGGGATTTATTGTCAAAGGACATTTTCCCAAGGATGTCAAACACCTTGCCGCCCAGAGCCTGTCGTTCCTCTTCCAGCTTTGCGAACAGTCTCTGGAACACAAAGCCTTCCCTGGTCTCAGATGCCACCAGGTTCCACAAATGGCACACTTCTGTCTGCCCGATACGATGAATACGGCCAAATCTCTGTTCCAGACGATTCGGATTCCACGGGAGATCATAATTGATCATCAGATGCGCCCGCTGCAGGTTGACGCCTTCTCCCGCGGCATCCGTGGCGATCAATATCCGGACTCCCACATCCTGTTTGAACAGCTCCTCTACCTTTCGTCTTTCATCCCGGAGCATCCCGCCATGAATGGTCACGACGGCTTCATCATTTCCGAGCAAAGACCGTATCTTACCAGCCAGATAATTCAGTGTATCTTTATGTTCGGTAAAGATGATCAGCTTCTCCCTCTGACCGTCCTCTCCAAACATTGCTTCCTTATCCTGAAGCAGCCTGGACAGCTCATCCCACTTTCGATCCACGCCGCTTGCCCGAACATCATTCGCCATATTTTCCAGACGTTTCAGCGTCCGGATCTCCGCTTCCAGTTCCGCGATCGTAGCCGCCGCAGATGCATGATCCACAACCTGCTCTTCCATCTGTTCCTGTTCCTCTGCGGGCAGGTCATCCTCATCCATGTCATCCCATTCAGAATTCCGATATTCCGCAGCCCTCTTCCCCAGCCGCTCCTCAGCCAGCCTGTGCTCCAGGCGCTCGCGTCTGCGACGAAGAGACTGATAAATAGCTTCCGGAGAGGACGCCAGACGGCGCTGCAGAATCGTCAGCGCAAATCCGACTGTATTTTTACGCTCATTATTCAAATTATCCGCACGGTTAAACTCTTCCTGCACATATTCTGTCACAGCCTGGTAAAGCTTCGATTCCTGTGGAGAAAGACTGTAATTTACCGTATAGGCAATGCGCTCCGGAAACAGAGGCTTGCCATCAAATTTCAACAATTCTTCTTTTACCAACCGGCGCATCACATCACTGACATCTACTGCCTGCTGCGACGAATGATGCGTTCCCTCAAAGCGATCCGGATCCACCAGCGACAAAAACAGATGGAAATCCTCTTCTTTTCCATTATGCGGAGTAGCAGTCAGAAGCAAAAAGTTCCTTGTAATATTCGATAACAGCCGTCCCAACTGAAAGCGTCTGGTGTATTTGACTTCTCCGCCCCACACCGTCGCAGACATTTTGTGTGCCTCATCACACACGATCAGATCCCACTCGGAAACCTTCAGCTTCTCCTGCAGTTCGTCATTTCTGGCCAACTTGTCCAGCCGGCAGATACAGCGGTCCACTTCCGTAAAAATATTTCCGGTCACAGCGGACTCCATCCGATCATTGGTCAGAATCTCAAATTTCAGATGGAACTTTGAAAAAAGCTCATCCTGCCACTGCTCCGCCAGACTTCCTGGTGAGACAATCAGACATCTTTTCAGATCACCCCTGGCCATCAATTCCTTAATGTACAGGCCGGTCATAATCGTTTTTCCTGCACCCGGATCATCCGCCAGCACATAGCGCAGCGGCACCCTCGGCAGCATCTCCTGATAAACTGCGGAAATCTGATGCGGGAGCGGCTCCACAGCCGACGTATGTACAGCCAGATACGGATCAAACAAATGAGCCATGCTGATACGGTATGCCTCCGATGCCAGCTTCATCTGCTCCGCGTCCGCATCGAAGCTCCAGGGCAGATGCTTCGACAGCACTTCAAGTCCCGGCTCGCTCTCCCTGTAAAGTAACTGCGTTCCCGGAACTCCTCGCGTATCTTTATATGTAATTTCCAGCACATTGCTGCCATACCACTGAACCGCAACAATACTGACCGGCTCATTGCCCACAATGCCCTTCACTGTACTTCCGACAGTGATATCTTCTAATTTGTTCATTTTCAGCAATCGCTCCCAGCTTATCAACTTATCCTTACATTAGCACATCGAATGTACCATAAAACGGACTCAGATTGCGCTCTTTCCGCTGCCGCGTCTGCCGTTCATCTGATATCAATCCCGATCTTCACCGTAGCATCAGGTTTCGGCAGACGGTGGTTGCCCAAGAGACATACAGTCTCTGTATGGACCGTCTGGCAAAAATTATCCACCACTCTAACCCGCTCCAGCCGATATTCCCCCTCGCACAGCACCTTCAGATCCCTCGCCAGCGTCGCGGGATCACAGCTCACATACACAATCCGCTTCGGCGCCATCGCAAGAATCGTCTCCAGCAATCGCCGGTCACACCCTTTCCTCGGCGGATCCACTACGATCACGTCCGCATGGGCCTGTCTTCCTTCGCGCGCCTCTTTCTCATAAAACTCCGGCAGGATTTCCTCCGCTTTTCCCACAAAAAACTCTGCGTTGTCAATCTCATTCAGCCGAGCGTTCCGCCGCGCATCCTCAATCGCCTGCGGGACAATTTCCACACCATATACCTGCTTCGCCTTCTGTGCCAGAAACAACGAGATAGTGCCGATGCCGCAATAGAGATCCCATACGGTTTCCTTCCCGCTTAGCCCCGCGTATTCCAGGGCCAGTCCGTATAGCTTTTCCATCTGAACAGGATTCACCTGGTAAAAAGACTGCGGCGAAATCTGATATGTCAGTACCTGTCGCATACCGGCGCGGGTCATTCCCCTCAAAACTGATGTATCGCTGCAGTTACCCTTACCCAACGCTTCCTTTGCGCTATCATCCCCCGTAACATCATTTCCAGGATCCTGCTCCGGCTTTTCTCTGTCAGCACACCTAACCACAGGATCAAAATCTCCCCCATCCGATCCCGGCAATCGGACATAATCCGTAATATACTCCCGCCCCCAGATTGTCTGAGTCTCTTCCCCGAGAATCACATTCGTTTGCTTTTCATTGAAATTCAGGGAAATAGAGGTCATCCCATCCAGCCGCACCAGCTCCGATACCAACGCATCCTGATGAGGCAGTCTTCTTCCATTCAGAATCATGCAGACCATGATTTCCTTTGTCGCAAAACCATAGCGAATCAGCACATGCCGGACCAGTCCCGCTCCCGTTGTCTCATCATAGGCGCTGATGTGATACCGCTCCATAAAATCAATGACAATATCAAGAACCTGCCGATTGGCCGGAACGCCCAGCGCGCACTCCCGGTTCGCTATGATCCGATGGGTTCGTCCGGCGTAAAATCCGGCAATGATATGATCTTCCGCATCCGTCCCGATCGGAAACTGTGCCTTATTGCGGTAATAAAATGGTTCCTCCATCCCCACAATAGGTTCTATCGGAATCTGAGAAAAACCGCCGATGCGCCGCAGGTCATTTTCCACCTTGCGCTGCTTAAATTCCAGCTGTTTTTCATAGGAAAGTGCCTGAATCTGGCAGCCTCCGCAGGCGCGGTGAAACGAGCACACCGGCTCCACCCGGTCGGGGGAAGGCTCCAAAATCTCCATCACCCGCGCATAGCCGTAGGTTTTTTTCAGTTTCGTCGCCCGCGCTCTCACCTTATCGCCGATGAGGGCATCTCTCACAAAGAAAGTCATGCCCTCATATTTTCCGATGCCCTCGCCGGCCGCACCCATATCTTCTATTTTTAACACAAACTCATCATTCTTCTTCATTCTATCAAGATTCCTGCTTCCGACAAAATAGTCCCGGGTCATAAGATTCCTACTCGCCCGTCCTTCTTATATTCGATTCCATCAGGCGATTATACCCCTGCCACTCCAGGTTCCCCGCCGGAACTGCGGAAAGCGCCTCTTTCATGGTCTCCAGCTTCGCGTCCGAATTATCCGCAAAGCTTAACGCCACCGCCTCCATCAGCGCCGGTTTTTTCGGAGACCCATACTCCAGTTCCCCGTGGTGCGCCAGAATGCAGTGAATCAGCTCCGTAGCCGTCCGCTTCGGGAACCCCTCAATCGCATCAATATGCTCCTGCACTTTCATAACTCCCATGACAATATGTCCCAACAGCTGGCCGTCATCAGTATAATCGTTTGCCGGGAACTTTGACAATTCCTGCAGTTTTCCAATATCATGAAACATGGCCGCCGTGAGCAGCAAATCCCGATTTAACATAGGATATAGTTTGCAAAGGAAGTCGCAGATCTGCACCACGTGCAGAGTATGCTCTACCAATCCGCCCACAAAACCGTGGTGCACGCTCTTGGCCGCCGAGTGGAACTGAAACTGCTCCGCAAAGTCTGCGTCCAGGAAAAATGACTCCGCCAGCTTCCGAAGCCAGGGATTCTGAAACTGCCCGATATAGGCGGTAAGCTCCCGGTACATCTGCGGGATATCATGTTCGCTGACCGGCAGATAATTCACCGCATTAACAGAACTTTCTTCCACTCGTTTCACCCGCTTAATGTTCAGCTGCAGCTTTCCCTGGAAACTGGTCACATCACCCATAATATAGAGGTAATCCAACGAATCGAAATCCTCAATCCCATTCGAATTGACATCCCAGATTTTTGCATCCAGTGTGCCCGTTTTATCCTGCAGAAGCAGCGAATCATACGGCTTTCCTGCCTTTGTCAGAAATGTCTGTTTCTGCCGGCACAGATAAACCTCTGAAATCCGTTCCCCTTCCCGCAGCGTCTCAATATATCTCATCATTCAATCCTTTCTTCTCAATTCTTTATGTTTTCTTTATCATCCATCCGTTACTTTTCAGCAATCAGTCAGATGCCTTTTCCTATATAGTACAGACTATCATTTCCTTTCTGTCATTTTAGTCCGTATTATTTCGCCATTTCATACGGACGATTCTGCTTTCTCTATCTCCTTCGTCCGTACACACTCACTGGTTCTACGGACGGTTTCTCTCTTTCTTTCCCCTTCGTCCGTACACGCCCGCTAGTTCTACGGACGATTTTCGCTCTTCCTATCCCTTCGTCCGTACTCGCCCACTGATTCTACGGACGATTTTCGCTCTTCCTATCCCTTCGTCCGTACTCGACCGCTATTTTTACGGACGTTTTCTTTCTTTCTATCCTCTTCGTCCGTATTGTGTCCGAAAAAGGCAACTTTCCAGGCTTTAAAAAGCAGCAGCCATCCACCTCAATATTATACGGTTATTAGGAAAACCTTGCAAGCGCTATTTATATCGTGGTATACTTATTATATCGTATCGTCTGCAGCATTTTATATGAAAAACCACACAATAATGGAAAAATACTGTGTATATCTTCCGAAACCCATCACACCACGAGCCCGATACGACGCAAACTTAACACTACATAAACTCAGCACTATGTGAGTTCAAAACTACATAAACCCAGCACTATATGAGTTCAAAACTACATAAACCCAGCACTACGTGAGTTCAACACTATATAAGCTCAGCACTACACGAGCTCAAAAACTACATAGACTCAACACCACATGAATTCACCACCACGTGAGCCCCTTCTCACGCCAACAACAGGAAGAACACATGAACCAGAAAGTTTTACAGGTATTAGAATATAACAAAATCATCACCCTCCTGGCGGACCAGGCCCCCTCGGATTCCGGCTAAGACCTTTGCCTGAATCTGCGCCCCATGAAGGATTACGATAAAATTGTCCTGGCGCGGACGGAGACCGCGGACGCGCTGAACCGGATATTTCGCAAAGGAAATCTTTCTTTCGGAGGACTGAAAAATCCGACCTTTCAGATGAAGCGCCTGGAGGTCGGCGGCACGCTGAACATGGAGGAGCTTCTGTCCATTGCTCATCTTCTGGAAATCACAAAGCGGGCAAAGACTTACGCCCGCGATGTCCGCGAGAATGAGGCAGCAGATTCTCTCGATGAGATGTTTGGCGAACTGGAGCCGCTGACGCCGCTTTTTGAAGAAATCCATCGCTGCATTCCCGGTCCGGACGAAGTCAGCGATGCGGCAAGCCCCGCGCTGCACAACATCCGCCGCCAGATCCGGAACATCAACGACCGCATCCACGGCGCAATGAACAGCCTTTTGAACAGCCAGACGACACGCACCTACCTGCAGGACGCCGTAATCACCATGCAGAACGACCGCTATTGCCTGCCGGTCAAGGCGGAGTACAAGGCGCAGGTACCCGGCATGATCCACGACCAGTCCGCCTCAGGCTCCACCCTGTTTATCGAGCCCATGTCCGTGGTAAAGTTAAACAATGATCTGAAGGAAGCCTTTTTAAAAGAAAAAGAAGAGATAGAGAAAATTCTGGCTGACCTGAGCAATCAGACCGCAGAGTACGCCCCGGCCATTCTGCAGAACTATCATGTGCTGACGACACTGGATTTTATCTTTGCCAAAGCAAAGCTGGCGAAAATCCACAACGGCATGCCCCCGGTTTTTAACACGGAAGGGCGCATCCACATCCGAAAGGGAAGACACCCTCTGCTGGATCCGCACACAGTCGTCCCCATCGATATCCGGCTGGGCGAGGAATATCACCTCCTCATCGTGACCGGTCCCAACACCGGCGGCAAGACGGTTTCCTTAAAGACCATCGGTCTTCTGACCCTGATGGGACAGGTCGGCCTTCATATCCCGTCGGGAGACCGCTCCGAGCTGGCTATTTTTAAGCAGGTTTACGCAGACATTGGGGATGAGCAGAGCATTGAGCAGAGTCTCAGCACGTTCTCCGCCCATATGACAAACATCGTGTCTATCTTAAAAAAGGCCAACCGCGGCAGTCTGGTGCTCTTTGATGAGCTCTGCGCCGGCACTGACCCGGACGAAGGCGCCGCACTGGCCATCGCCATTCTGGAGCAGCTGCGCCGCCGCGGCATCCGCACCATGTCGACGACCCACTACAGCGAGCTGAAGCTTTACGCACTCTCCACAGAGCAAGTGGAAAACGCCTGCTGCGAGTTTGATGTGGAGACGTTAAGTCCCACCTATCACCTGCTCATCGGCATTCCGGGCAAGAGCAACGCATTTGCAATATCCCAAAAGCTTGGTCTGGCGCCGCGCCTGATTGAGGATGCCCGCTCGCGGATTTCCAAAGAAAACGAAAGCTTTGAGGATGTCATCGCGGATCTGGAACAGAGCCGACGCACGATTCAGAAAGAGCAGGCGGAGATCAATGCATACAAAGAGGAAGCCGAATCCCTGAAAAAGCAGCTGGAAGAAAAACAGGCGAAGCTGGATCAGAGCCGCGACCGTATCATACGCGAAGCCAATGAGGAAGCCGCCGCCATCCTGAAAGAAGCAAAGGCTGCCGCCGATGAGACGATCCGCAACTTCCGCAAATTCGGCAAAAATGGCATTGACGCTGCAGCGATGGAAAAGGAACGCGACAAAATCCGCAGGAAAATGGAGAAAGCACAGAGCAAAGCCGCGATTCCCAAAAAGCCGCAGGAAAACCGCAACATTCCCAAAAAGCTGCGTCTGGGCGACAGCGTCAAGGTCCTCAGCATGAACCTGAAAGGAACCGTGCACACTCTGCCGGACGCAAAGGGAAATCTGTATGTACAGATGGGTATCATGCGCTACCAGGTCAACATTAAAGACCTGATTCTGATTGAGGAAGATACCATTCTTGGAACAAAAGCGGCAAAAACCGGCTCGGGACAGATAAAAATGTCCAAATCTCTCGGTTTCTCCGGAAATCAACCTCATTGGAAAAACAGTGGACGAGGCAATGCACCTTCTGGACAAATACTTAGACGACGCTTACCTGGCGCATCTGCCGTCGGTTCGGATTGTGCACGGAAAGGGCACCGGCGCGTTGCGAAAAGCCGTTCAGGAACATCTTCGCCGTCAAAAATACATCAAAGAATATCACCTGGGTGAATTTGGTGAGGGAGACAGCGGCGTGACGATCGCGACGTTTCGTTAAAGCATATCCCATCTTTCTTTCGCTTATTGCTGCCACGCGGAAATGTGCTGTCTTCATATGTGATATGGCACAACAAATGAATCTGACAAGTACAAAACGAGACAGAACCTGCCATTTTCAGAAAAAAAGGTCTGCAAACAATTATCATATGTCAGAAAAAAAATAATATTGATAATATACCTATACGAATATAACAGGAGGAATCTCATGGGAGCCAAACAGAAAATACTAATCGTAGATGACGACGCCAATATCGCGGAGCTGATTTCCCTCTACCTTATAAAAGAATGTTATGACACTCTGATCGTATCCGACGGAGAATCCGCTTTGCGCGAATTCAAAAACTACCAGCCAAACCTGATTCTCCTGGATCTGATGCTTCCGGGAATCGACGGTTATCAGGTCTGTCGGGAAATCCGCACTCACTCCAACACTCCGATCATCATGCTTTCCGCTAAAGGCGAAGTCTTTGATAAAGTGCTCGGGCTTGAG
This sequence comes from Lachnospiraceae bacterium, assembly GCA_020860745.1. Taxonomy (GTDB): domain Bacteria; phylum Bacillota; class Clostridia; order Lachnospirales; family Lachnospiraceae; genus Eubacterium_I. The sequence goes on from JAJBTR010000186.1 coordinate 10,567, forward strand.
CTTGGCGCCGACGATTATATCATGAAACCCTTTGATTCCAAGGAAATGGTTGCCCGTGTTAAGGCTGTCCTCCGCCGCTTTCAGCCTTCTGCTTCCGCCAAACCGGAAAATGAGATTAAGTGCGTAGAATATCCCGACCTCGTCGTCAACCTGACAAACTACTCGGTTCTCTACAAAAACCAGGTCGTCGAAATGCCGCCAAAAGAGCTGGAGCTTCTGTATTTCCTTGCCTCCTCGCCCAACCAGGTGTTCACCCGCGAGCAGCTTCTGGACAATATCTGGGGATACGAATACCTGGGAGACACCCGCACCGTGGACGTGCACGTCAAACGTCTCCGGGAAAAAATCAACGACCATGAAGACTGGGGCATCGCCACGGTCTGGGGCATCGGCTACAAATTTGAAACAAGATAGCATATAAATATACTTTGCTGAAATATATGCAATACCTGGCCGGCTTGCAATCATTTCGTAGCACGTATTCTATCTGATGGCTGAAACAGACATCAGCGATCATTTTGGAGGAACCATGCATATGGCAGAAAAGGACAGTATCAATAAGATACGTTCCCTCAGGAAGCAACGCTTCCGCAGACAATCCGATTCTCAGATCACCGGCACGGCCCGGAAATCATCCCATCAACCGCACGGCGGCCGGAGAGTTTTACTGTTCCGCGTTTTAATCACCTATATTCTGTTCTGCATCCTCGGGTTTATTGCCACCGCCTGTCTCTCATCCGATTATGAACTACGCTTTTTGCAGCTGACATTCACTGGTTCCGACTTACGGTAATTTTTCTGCACATTATATTTCCTTATCTACATCATTGTGACTCTGGCCGCACTGATCATCCTTTTTGTGTATATCTTTTCCATCTACCGTCCATTGCGGCGCATCACGCAGGCGGCCATCGCCTATGCGGACGGCGATTACGAGCAGCCCATTTCCTACCATGCTCACAATGAACTTGGTTTTATCACCGACGTAATGAACTGCATGGCCAGCGAACTGAACTCCCTGGAGGAAGACCAGCGCAAATTTGTTTCCAACATTTCCCACGATTTCCGCTCTCCCCTGACATCCGTCAAGGGCTATGCAGAAGCCATCGCGGACGGAACGATTCCCCCTGAGCTCCAGGGGAAATATCTTCATGTCATCATCTCCGAAACGGAACGGCTGGAAAAGCTGACACACAGCCTGATGGAATTAAACAAATACAGTGCAAAAGGAATGCTTCTGAACACGACAGCCTTTGATATCAATGAACTGATCCGGAGAACTGTGCTCACATTTGAAGGCCGCGGAACAGAAAAAAACCTTGCTCTCCGGCTCTCTCTCTCCGATAATCCTCTCTATGTCAAGGCAGATCCGGATAAGATTGCACAGGTGCTCCATAATCTCATTGATAATGCGTTCAAATTCAGCAACAACGGCTCTGAAATTTACATTGAAACTGCCATACGGAACGGAAAAGCATTTGTATCCGTCAAAGACTTCGGCATTGGTATCCCCAGAGACAGCCTGAACAAAATCTGGGAGCGGTTCTACAAGACGGATTTATCCCGCGGGAAAGACAAAACAGGCACCGGGCTTGGACTCGCGATTGTAAAAGAAATCATCCACGCACATCACGAAAACATCAACGTGATCAGCACGGAGGGCGTGGGCACGGAATTTATTTTCTCTCTTTGCCTGACCTCGCCTTCCTCATCAAAGTAGAATTTTTCCTGTTCTTTTTTATGAAATTAAATAGAGCGGCAGAAATCTGCCGCTCTCATACATTTTTATTTCATTAACCTAACCGTAAGCCTATTATACCAGCTCAATCACTACCATCATAGCCGCATCACCTTTCCGCGGTCCGATTTTGACGATTCTGGTGTAGCCGCCGTTGTGGTTCTTATACTTCGGTGCGATCTCAGTAAATAACTTATCCACCATATCCACTTTCTTGCGGTCTTTTTTCTTAGCGCCTGTCTCCACAACCGGATACAGCACCTTCAGCATCTGTCTTCTCGCATGCAGACGGGAAGGAAGATCTTTCTTGATGGTCTTGTCAACCTCGTCGTAAACCGTAACCTTCTTGCCGTCTACGACTTCCTTCACTCTCTTGCCGTCCTTATCTTTGCGGGCAACTTTTGCTTTTACTGTTACCTCTTCGTAATTGTCAGACTCTTTGACAGCCAGTGCAATCATCTTCTCGGCAAACTTGCGAATCTCTTTTGCTTTCGCCTCAGTTGTGACAATTTTGCCATGATACAGCAATGATGTAACCTGGCTTCTGATCAGGGCTTTTCTCTGATCTGATGTTCTTCCTAATTTGCGATATTTCGCCATAATATAAGTCCTCCACTTTGTGAATGAACCGGGCAGCGCTCTTCGGGCTTACCTGTCCTTTTTCGTTGTTACTTATTCCTCTGTACGGGAAACTTTTCAAACGTTAGCAGTCCGAAAAGTAGCATCAAAGCTCATCGTGCTACTCTTCGCTTTGATTTAGCTGTAAACCGAGCTCTTTTAACTTCGCCAGAACTTCCTCCAGAGACTTCCGTCCCAGGTTACGAACCTTCATCATGTCCTCCGGCGTGCGGTTTGTCAACTCTTCTACAGTGTTAATTCCTGCCCGCTTCAGACAGTTGTAGGAACGCACGGAAAGCTCCAGTTCGTCAATGCTCATCTCCAGAACTTTTTCCTTGGCATTGTCTTCTTTCTCAATCATAACCTCCGCCGTCTTGGCATTTTCAGAGAGATCAATAAAAAGATTCAGATGCTCACTTAACACCTTTGCCGCAAGACTGACCGCCTCATCCGGCTCGAGTGTACCGTTTGTATAGACATCCAGCATTAATTTATCATAATCTGTAATCTGACCCACACGGGTATTCTCCACAGAAAGATTCACGCGTTCCACCGGCGTGTAAATGGAATCTACCGCAATCACACCGATCGGCGTATCCTCCGTTTTATTCTTTTCCGAACTGACATAGCCTCGCCCTTTGGTAATCGTGAGTTCCATATACAATCTGGAATCCGTACCGCCGTTCAGGTGAGCGATCACAAGATCCGGGTTCATGATCTGAACATCAGAATCCACCTGGATATCCGCGGCAGTCACGACTCCCTCACCTTCAAACTCAACATAAGCCACTTTCGGCTCGTTGGTCGAACTGGTATTTTTCAAAGCCAGATTCTTGATATTCATGATAATCTCAGTCACATCCTCCTTGACTCCCGGGATGGAACTGAATTCATGTAAAACACCGTCAATCTTAACCTGGCTGACTGCAACGCCGGGCAGGGAAGAAAGCATGATTCTTCTTAAAGAGTTGCCAAGTGTGGTACCATATCCTCTTTCGAGCGGTTCTACGACAAACCTGCCGTATTTTTTGTCTTCTGAAACTTCAGCAATCTCAATGTTGGGTTTTTCGAAATCGAACACTGCGCAATCCTCCTTTATATCGCAACCGCACAAAATCCGGTGGCAAACATCAGAATTTGCCACCATATTTTGCGCAAAATTGCCTGATTCTGAATCTCTGCCGGATTATTTGGAATACAACTCGACGATCAGCATCTCATCTACCGGCACGTCGATCATCTCTCTTGTCGGGAGCTCTTTGACAACGCCGCTTAAGTTCTCCTGATTTACATCAAGCCATTCAGGAACCAGACGGCCAGCAGTGGCCTCGAGAATGTCTTTGTATCTCTGGGAACTCTTAGATTTCTCCCTGATCTCAACGGTATCGCCCGCCTTTACCAGATAAGAAGGAATATTAACGCATTTGCCGTTCACAAGAACATGCTTGTGATCCACGATCTGACGCGCTTCCTTTCTGGTTCTCGCCAGTCCGAGGCGGAAAATGACATTGTCCAGTCTGGACTCCAGCATCACCATCAGGTTCTCACCGGTCATGCCTTTCATCTTATCCGCTTTCTCGTAGTAGTTATGGAAAGGCTTCTCCAGAACACCGTAAATAAACTTTGCTTTCTGCTTCTCCCGCAGCTGAAGACCATACTCGGATACTTTCCGGTTGGATCTCTTCAACTGTCTCTTTGACTTCTTATCTATTCCTAAATATGTTGGCTCCAAACCAAGTGATCTGCATCTTTTAAGAACAGGTACTCTATTAACTGCCATGTTAGATTAACCTCCTGATTAGACTCTTCTGCGTTTGGGTGGACGGCATCCATTATGCGGCACCGGCGTTACATCTGTGATACTTGTTACCTCAAGACCTGCTGCGGAAAGCGCGCGGATCGCCGCTTCTCTGCCTGAACCCGGTCCCTTCACAAAAACGTCTACTGTTTTTAATCCGTGTACAAGGGCTGCCTTTGTAGCAGTCTCCGCTGCCATCTGTGCAGCGTATGTAGTAGATTTCCATGAACCTCTGAAGCCAAGCCCGCCGGCACTCGCCCCTTATAAAGCGTTGCCCTGGGCATCTGTCAACGTCACGATGGTATTGTTGAAAGAAGCCTGAATATGTGCCTGTCCACGTTCAACGTTTTTCTTTACACGCTTTTTCGTTACTTTTTTTGCAACTTTTTTAGCCATAATTAAACTAACCTACTTTCTTGCAATCCTTCCTGCATTATTTCTTCTTGCCTGCTACTGTCTTCTTCGGTCCCTTTCTGGTTCTCGCATTGGTCTTCGTCTTCTGACCGCGAACCGGCAGACCCTTTCTGTGGCGGATACCGCGATAGCACCCGATCTCCTGGAGACGCTTGATATTCATAGCAGTGTCTCTTCTCAGATCACCCTCTACCATGATGCCTTCCGTCTCAATTGCTTCGCTGATTGCCTTGACCTCTTCATCGGTCAGGTCCTTGCAGCGGGTATCCGGGTTGACTTTTGCTTCTGCGAGCAGACGTCTGGACGTCGCAACACCAACGCCGTAAATATAAGTCAGCCCAATCTCTACACGTTTTTCTCTTGGTAAATCTACACCTGCGATACGAGCCATGTGTGTTTACACCTCCATAATGATGTTCCGGACTAATGTCCCGTCTAAGGAACTGTGAAAGAATGAATCTTTACAGTTCCAAAAGTTTCCTGCAGTGCTTTGATCCGTTCTGTGAACAGTGAAATCAGAGGGGATTTCACTGCAGCCGCACACATCGGGATTCAGGCCCACTGCCGCCCTTTTTGATTCAAACAGATCCTGTTCCAAATCGGTGCTCTGTGGCAGAGTCATCCGGGGAGGAACGGATTATGCAGTAAATGCGCATCACAATCGTTCTCTTCGATGCTCCAACCTGCTCTCATCATCTATACACAGCCTTTATAATATTAAATAGAAGAGAAACCATCGCAAAAATCAATCCGGCATCTTCTCAAAAAGCTGTGTTTTCATGATAATTAACCCTGTCTCTGTTTGTGTTTCGGGTTCTCACAGATGATCATAACCCGACCTTTACGCTTGATTACCTTGCACTTCTCGCACATCGGTTTAACGGATGCTCTTACTTTCACAGCAAACCCTCCTTTCGTAG
>JAJBTR010000083.1 GCA_020860745.1 Lachnospiraceae bacterium
TGCCGCCCCGGGTGATGACAGCCTCCGGCCAGCCGCCCAGCCCCGTAATGGTTCCCGGGAAATGCTTCAGCAGCAAAAGCAGCTGCCTGCGTTCTTCTCTGGTGACAGCATTGACCTTTTTTTCGGGATCAATGCCGGACAGGCGCACTACCACGGAGATCATTTTTGCCGGGAGCAGTTTCCCCAGTGCATTTTTAAATTGCCGATTCGCGTTTTCCGCAAAATCTCTCTGAATGCGCTGATCCAACTGTTCCTCGCTCAGCGATGGTTTCAGGTCAATCTCAAAAATCAATTCTGATTGCAGTTGATGACCCTGAACCGCGCAGGATGGCAAATGTGAATCTTTATCTGTATCTTTCCTGCCGGAAATCATGCCGGATGATGTTCGCAAATCCCTGCTCGAAATCATATCGTCCGGCAACCGGAAATACTTGTCCGGAATCACACTGCTCGCGGTCAGCACCACAGGACCGGTGATTCCCCGGTGGGTAAATAAAAGCTCCCCGAATTCCTCAAAAATCTTCTTTTTCCCGGCTCTTACCGTAAAGGAAATATTTTTCAGGGAAAGTCCCTGCAGCTTCGGAATGTAATCCTCTTTTGTAAGCATCCCGACCAGAGACGGCCTCAATTCGGTGCAGGTGTGCCCCAACTGACGCAGCATCTCCCACCCGCTGCCGTCGCTTCCGGTGGAGGGATAGGAACAACCGCCGGTCGCCATGATCACAGCGTCGCAGGGATAAAACTGTCGCTTCATCTTTTTCTCAGAGAATTTTCCCGTACTCGGCGTCTCCGCCAAGCGCCCTGCTTCATTCCTGTTATTTCTGCCAGATTCCGGCGATATTTCTGTCACTTTACGGAAAGAAACGTTCCCTTTGTCCCTGCAGTTCTCATATGCAATCCCCGTCACACATCCGTCCTTTACCTCGACCTCCGTGACCTTTGCCTGCAATTTAACATTGACACCGGCCCGGCGCATCGCCGTTTCCAGCGTCCGGGTCACATCGGATGCATGGTCCGACTGAGGGAAAACACGGTTTCCGCGCTCCGTCTTTATACGCAGCCCGTTTTCCTCAAAAAAATCCATCACAGCACGGCTGTCAAACTGATAGACCGCGCTGTAGAGAAATTTATAATTTCTGGATACTGACTGAAAAAATCATCGACCGCACAGGCATTGGTCAGATTGCACCTGCCTTTTCCTGTGATAAAAAGTTTTTTCCCCAGCTTTTCATTGTGGTCAAAGAGCGTTACCGAATGTCCGGCAGTTCCGGCGGCGCAGGCCGCCATCATCCCGGCAGCTCCTCCGCCCACAACAGCTACTATACTCATCTGCAATCTCTCCCTGGATTTTCCTCAAACCAAAGTACGCCGATCATCACAATAGGATTACTCATTTGCAATCTCTCCGGCATATACAGCCGCATTACGATCTATCGTTTCGCACTTTCGCTGCAGCATTACTCCTCTTCCGGTTCCCCGACCTTGCCGTACCGCATCTTAATATGGTCGTCAATGTAATTGATCTCATCGCTCTCATAAACCTGGTACTCATCCCAGATCTGCTCCAGATTCTCCAGCGTGTCCGCCACCTCATCCTGCCTGCGCATGCACAGCGCCACAATCAGAGCATTGATCACACTCAGCGGAGCCACCAGGGAATCCACGATGGACACCATATCGCTCCTGGCGATCAGGTTGCAGGAAGAATACAGGTTCATCGGAGAATGGACGCTGTCTGTCAGCGTAATCACTTTCGCGTTCCGGTTGTTCGCAAACTCCATCGCTTTGAGCGTCCGCATGGAATAGCGTGGAAAACTGATGCCGATGATCACATCCCGCTCACTGATGCGGACCATCTGCTCAAACAATTCACCGGAGCTGCTGGTATGCAGCAGATGTACATTTTCAAAAATCAGATTAAAATAAAACGCCATAAAGCTCGCCAGCGGCGCACAGCTGCGGATACCAACAATGTAAATGTGCTCTGCATTCATGATAATATCCAGAGCCAGGTCAAACGCTTCCTGGCTGATCTGTTCCAATGTCCGCTTGATTTTTTCCGCATCGGACTGAAGCACGGACTCCAGTACACGGGACTGGCTGATGCGGCCGTAGGTAACCTCCATTCGCTGGATGGAATTGAGCTTGTTTTTCACCAGCTCTTCCAGCGCCTTCTGGAACTCCGGATACCCCCGGTATCCAAGAAAAGTGGCGAAACGGACCACCGTGGATTCGCTGACGCCGACCACTTTGCCAAGCTTGTCCGCCGTCAGGAAAACCGCCTTGTCATAATTATCTGTGATGTAAGTAGACAGCGCTTTCTGTCCCTTGCTCATATGAGAATAACGCTCGTTGATCCGGTTCAGTAACTCGTTTGATTGATTCATAGTATGCATGCCTCTGTGTAGCTTTGTCGTTTTATCCTGTCTGTTTCATCCCGCCGCCTGAATTGCTGACATGTATTAAAAATCACGTAATCAAATGAAAGAATTTACACATCAGAATTTCATTCTCCCCATACGGTCACACGTATGTAACAAGTATAGTGGTTTTTCCTCAAAATTACAACTGCGGATTTGTGATTATCAGGGTTGTTTCACGAACTTTTTATCCAAGACCAAACCCCATGACAAGACA
>JAJBTR010000205.1 GCA_020860745.1 Lachnospiraceae bacterium
TTTTGTTGCAGCGTCATGCTAACAGACATCATCACACCACCTTCGACAATAAGCCCGTATAAATATTTGTAACTGAGGGAATTCGCTTTGGCTGACAGAAAGTCAAAGCAAAGACCCGAATCTAAATCAGAGCTTTCTGAACTTGGTAAGTACATTCATCGGCAATTGAAGAAGAATCGTAAGGAAAATAAAACCAAAATTGGGGGTACCAACAAACCGACAACCCAAAAAGAACTTGCAGATACCACTCATATGTCAGAGTCAAAACTTTCTCGCATTATGCATCTGGGTAGTTCTGTTATAATTACACTGGATGATGTGTTTCAAATTGCCATCGCATTAAAGCTAACAAAAGAAGAATTGGACGAACTGTTGTGCGCCGCATTCCCTATTGCAACATATCAATATGTGTATAATCATTGGGGAAAATATTCCAGGGTGACCGATTGGAATATTGAATTGTATGAGCAAGGACTTCATCTGTTAAGAAACCAAGATTTAGAATATTAGAATAATAGATATATATCGCCGTTCCTTTATCAGGAACGGCGATTTTTTTGAAAAAAATGAAAATTGTTCACAAAAAATTAACAGTTGGAATTTCTGACATTTCATTTTTGAAATCTCTGAGGAATTAGATGTGATATCATTGATAGTAACAGGAACCTGTTACATCGTCCTGTTTGGCACTTTGGCCAAGTGCCACCTGGGCAGAAAGGAGATATGTCAATAATGCTCAAATTGACCGATTTGAAGATTGCGGTAGACGAATCCATCGGCAGCACGTTGCTGCTGGTCGATGTCACGCCGAGGTACGAATACCGCGAAAACGTGAGAACGGATAAAATTGCTGGTTACGGGTATACCATCGTGACGCCTGAAAAGTCGTTCGAAAAGCTGACCGTTAAGATTGACGGGAAGAAACTCTTGGAACCCCCTGATGAGGGGTACGAGCAGGTATGGTTTGACAACCTGGAGCTTTACATCTACTGGGCACGGGGGCAGTACTCTATCGGTGCCCGGGCGACGGGGATTCATCCCGTGCTGGATACTACGCTGGAGTAACCTCGGCGTTGCCAGTCGGGGAGAAGCAAGCCCCTCAAGGGATTGCCTCCCCGACTATAGCGCAGCGCCGCATTTCCGTAGAGGGTAGTATTACCTCTACGGAAAATCGTGTCGCATGTAGCAGGAAAGGAGAACACAATGGCTAATAACTCGCAGAGCCGCAAGTGGGCTCTGACTATCAATAATCCGATTTTGTTTGGCTTCAGCCATGAGAAAATTGTAGAAATTTTGAAGATGTTTATCCTGCAATATTTCTGTCTGGCAGACGAAATCGCTACAACCGGAACGTATCATACGCATATTTTCATGCTTTCAGAATCGCCCATTCGGTTCTCGACGATAAAAAACCGTTTTGAAATTGCCCATATTGAGAAGGCATATGGGACTGCACAGGAAAACCGGTTATATATTTTGAAAGAGGGAAAATGGGCAAATACGGACAAGGCAGAAACAATCGTTCCGGGTACATTTGAGGAATATGGAGTACTGCCCAGCCCACGGGAAGAAAAAGCGCCTGCCATGGCACAACTTGTAAAAGACATCCAGGACGGAAGGGACAATGTCGAAATCATCACCGATAATCCCAAATTCGGGTTCCATGTGCGGGATTTGGATGCGCTTCGGCAGACCCTTTTAACGGGGAAATATGCCAAGGAAAAGCGTCAGTTGGAAGTCACCTATTTATATGGAGCCACCGGAACCGGAAAGACCCGTTACATTTTCGAGCAGTATCCGGCGCAGGAGATTTGCCGTATCACGAATTATAGAGGCCACAGCGGTGTCAATTTTGATGCTTACAATTGCCAGGATGTGCTGGTTTTTGAAGAATTTGACAGTCAGATTCCGATTTCTGATATGCTGAATTATCTGGACATTTATCCGCTTACGCTTCCCGCGCGGTACAATGATCGGGTAGCTTGTTACACCAAGGTCGTTTTGACCTCTAATATTCCTCTTGAAGCGCAGTACCCGGCCGTTCAGTATGGAAAGCCGGAAACCTGGCGTGCCCTGATGCGGCGAATCCACAATGTTATCGAATATCTGCCAGATGGCACTAAAATCGTTCATAAAAAGGATGGGGTAGATCAGCCTGTGAAAAACAATCCTGTGTAAAGTTCGGCCCCTGAAAAGGGGCTGACTTTACTGAAGCTATCACAGTAACGGAGGTAAATTCAATATGAACCAAATCGACCGAGATAGGATAAACCGAAAAACGGAGCATCGTTATATGCTCAAGCGCTTTTGCGCTGGCGTAAATGCGGTGAGAAACTGTTCACCGAAAAGCCTTTTCCTGTTGGTCGCAGTGCTGGCATTAGCGCTTTTATGGTACTTCCGGGGCGCGATTTTTGGATACGATGCCCTTAGCGTTTTGATTGCAGACATGGATAAACTGGTGGTGCCGCTGTTGGTATTGGTTACCATTCTTTTTCTTTTTGGCGTTCTCGTATTCATTGGTACGCCATGGGGCAGTACAAGGATAAGGGAAAATCTGTTAAGAGGTGGAATCGCGAATCACGCCGGTGAAGCGCCCTTTCTGGTCTCCATCACCAAGCCGACAG
>JAJBTR010000355.1 GCA_020860745.1 Lachnospiraceae bacterium
ATATTTTTGTTCTGTTTTCTACATGTGTGAAGACATCCACTTTTGGATTTGAGCGTTGGGTGTCAATGCCCTAAACGGGCTTCTCTGATTTCTACAATAAAAGGAGGAACAAAAATAATGGATGAAAAAACGAGTGTCAATGCCCTAAACGGGCTTCTCTGATTTCTACAGTACCCTCTGGGAAGCCGCAGAAATCAAGGGCTGACGGCCTCGATTTTGCATGTATTTATCTGACAATTCTGACAATTTCTGTTTCGAGACCATTTTTTGTGCTGTTCATAATTTATTCATATTTTCAATGTTCCTCTTGCCTTACACTTATTTCTCATTATACTCCCATTCTCGCAAAAATGGAAGCTATTTTGTTACCGCGGACAATAATTTCTAAAAGGTACTGCTGCACGGGTAAATCCGCGCAGCAGTACCTTTCTCCAACGACAATTCAAATTTCAATCAGCCACTCATATCCGTCTCCTTTTTTTCGCCTCACCAATAGCCCCATTTCAATCTCCAGACAATCGATGCCGGCGTTGTCAAAGATTCTCTGCAATTCCACTTCGATTTTCCTGATGGATTTATCCAACCCGCGCTTTTGTTTTTTCAACTCCACAATACGCTGCGCCAGGTTTTGCGTCTGTTTATGAATATTAATTTCTTCATATACCTTTTCTTCCTTCGCCTTTGAAACAGTTCGGCTGACCGGAAGCGTAATCCCCGTGTCGTCGTCTCCGCTGTTTTTGAGCGCATGCAGCACAGGCGACGGATAACAGTTCTTCGTCTGGCGAAAGCTGCAGCTGCAGCCATACTCAGCCGTGATCAGTTTATACTGCTCCCGGAGTTTCGCGCAGCTAATCGGCTTCTCCCGGAGTTTTGCTATAAATTTCTGCGTCACATTGTATTTATAGTTCAGCGTAAATCCCATCACCGTGTGCACAAAATCCTTGCCATCCTCGCCCATATGTCCAAAAACATACAAAACAGACAACCGCTCAAAGTGAGACAGATATCCTGTCTTCACCGCTTTCTGGCAGAGATAGCGCATCAGGGAGCAGCGCTCCAGCACAATCCGGATGGATTCTGAGATACTGCCGAAACTGTCCAGATTCGGATCCACGGTTTTCTGCTCCCGCACTTCCGTCTCGTCAGCCATGTGAGTCCCCAGTATTTTCCGCACCGCTTTCAGAGAAGTCTTCGCTACACCGGAGAGATATTCCCCATAATCTGTCACCGGCTGCATCTGCGCGTCTAAAAAACGGCTATTGGCTCCGGTACGGATATGTATGCCCAGCGGCAGTTTAATTGTCTGACCAGGTTTTCCCGGGCGGACACGGGTTCGGTTCGGGAAATACTCCAGTGTAATCCCATCCGCCGCGTCAGAACTCTCTTTTTGCACGCATTCCTCCAACTGGTTGATATAGTGCACCGGTATCCATTCCGTAAAAAAGACCCAGATATGGTATCCGCGAAATCCGGTATCTTCGATATAACCACTGATTCCCATCCGCTGCAATGTTTTGAAAAGCGCCAAAACATATTCTGCTGCTTTTTGCTTATAAGCAGCAAATTCCGGACTTCCGTACGCATATTTCAACAGGTACTTCTTTGATACATCTACATCAAGCACCATATATTTTGATGTTCCGTTCGGCCTCTGCACATATGTCCCGAGAATCACTTCTCCTTCCAGATGTTTTTTTCATCACATCCTCTGTCAACGGTTCCGGCACCTGCTCCGAAACCCGCCTGCTGCCATCTGAAAGAATTTCCCTGACATAGGTATCCTCTCTCCCCGCAAACAGGCTGAAGTAATCCGCCAGATTGATACTGCTGTGATCCTCATCCTGCCCCTGTACATCCTTCGTCTGTACCACAGGAACCGGACGCTGTGACTGCTCATACTTCGTCTTTTCTTCCCAGAAAAAAGACGCTTTCCGATAGTATCCCATATCCGTATACAATTGAATCAGGGTAGTATACATTTCTTCATTCGGCTGAATGAAAAAATGTTGATAACATAAGCACAATTCATTCAGGAGTGCTTCATCCGACGCATCCTTTTTTTCTTCCTCCGGTGCCTGAAAAAACTGCTCATATTCCCGAATCTCATTTTCCAGACAATCTCTCTGCCTCCAATAGGCTGTCATATAGGAAACAATATCCCGATAATAATTTACAAAGGAAAAACGCTGACTCTCAATCCGCTCCGCAACCTCCGGCTTTTTATTGCGCGCCATGGAAAGCACGACGACAAACTCCAGGATACTTCCTATTGTACGTTCTTCCCTGTAATATTGCTCCCAGCCTCCGAGAATTTCCTGCCCTTTGGCAATCTTTTCCTCCAGCTTCAGACCAGATGTCAGCCACATGGTTTCCAGCCGCGTTGCCAGGGAAGATTTCGCCTTCTCAGGTATGGTCTTACCGGCCGAGGAAAAAGCATAGCCGAGATACTCAAAACCATCCTTCTCCGTAAGACGATGAAGCTGGGTTTTCGCCTCTTTCAGCATAAGACCATGCCGTTCCATCCATAAAGTGGAAAAGTTATAAGTCTCCCGCGATTTCTCCTCATCGTTCTCCAAAACCAGAATATCATCGGAATATCGAACATAAAACCCGCACCGATTT